>JAJDOJ010000084.1 GCA_022340215.1 Gammaproteobacteria bacterium | reverse complement strand
TAGCGAGCATGATGGGAGAGCGAGATCGAATGTTCACGATTTTGAGGCGCATAGTGGGCCTACGCAACGAAAAATCGGGGGCATTTGAGCCGAGCTCCCATCAGCGCAGTAGATTAATCCTCAGTCCGACAGGCTCCTAGTGCTCTGTCCAACTGATCATTGCGAGTTCAGTTAGCGTGTCAGCGTTCATGGCAAGGCGCGCGCGCTGCGCCTTGCTGCGAAACACCAGGGGAGCGCGGAATCCGTAATGATCTGCTGGACAGGGCACCTCGTTACATAACCACTTGGTTTGTGGGCGTTCGTCAACTGCTCCGAGCATCTCGCTGGCAAGTGCATCATGGTAATGGGAATGACCGCGAAAACAAAATGACCGCGAAAACATAAAGGTTCGTTTCCGGTTACCTAAAGGAGTGAGGCATGGAAAGTCTGGATCTCAGAAAAGCGGGATTGAAGGTCACCCTGCCGCGCGTGAAAATCCTCGAAATCCTCGAGAACTCCGTCGAGCACCATCTCTCTGCGGAGGATATCTACAAGATCCTGCTCGAGAGCCGGGAAGAGATCGGGCTGGCGACGGTTTACCGTGTGTTGACCCAGTTCGAGGCGGCGGGAATCGTGCACCGGCACCATTTCGAGGGAGGCCAGGCGGTCTTCGAGCTCAACCGCGGAAACCACCACGATCACATGGTCTGCAGCAAGAGCGGGAAGGTGGTCGAGTTCTTCGACGAGACCATCGAGCGTCGGCAGCGGGAGATCGCCCGCGAACACGGTTTCAGGATCACCGATCATTCACTGATCCTTTACGGAGAGTTTGTCGAGGACGACGAGACCGACGACGCGTCCTGACGCTATCGCGGCCTTATTCAAGGTTTGCTCAGCATCTCGGCGGCGTGTGCGCGGGTCTGCGGCGTGACCCTCAGGCCACCCAGCATGCGCGCCAGTTCCTCGACTCGCTGCGATTCGTTCAGGGCCTGAATGCGGGAAACGGCCGATCCACCGTTCTCTGTCTTGCTGACCCGGTAGTGGTGGTGCGCCTGTGCGGCGACCTGCGGCAGGTGCGTGACGCAGAGGACCTGCCGCTGTTCGCCTAACGAGCGCAGTTGTTGTCCCACCGTCTCCGCGACCGCACCGCCGATGCCGGCGTCTACCTCGTCGAATACCAGCGTCGGTATCTTCAGGTCGCGGGCCGCGACCATTTGGATAGCGAGGCTCAGGCGCGACAGCTCTCCTCCGGAAACGATCCGGTTCATGGGACCGGCCTGCATGCCGGGGTTGGTGCGCACCAGGAATTCCACCTGATCGCAACCGCTCGCCGACATGCGCTTCCTGTCCAGGGCGCGGGACTCGATCTGCAGCTCGCCGCCTTTCAATCCGAGCGCCTGCATGGCTTGGGTGACGTCCTTACCGAGTGTCCGCGCCGTTTCGCTGCGCCTGGAGCTCAGCACCCGGCAACGCTCCCATAACAATGTTTCCAGTTCGTGCAGCTCCTGGCGCAGCGCCGGCAGGGATCGCCCCGTGGTTTCGAGCGCGGTGAGATCGGTGCGCATTCGATCGAGATGCGATGCCAGCTCCTCGGGTGCGACCCGGTGTTTTCGGGCGAGATCGTGTATCGCGGCGAGGCGTTCATCGACAATAGCGAGCCGGGCGGGATCTGACTCCAGACCCTCCAGGTGCCGACGCAGTTCGGAGGCCAGTTCCCGGGTCTGGTCCAGGATTTCAGAGAACCCACCGCTCAGAGACTCAAGGCCGGGATCGAAAGGCAGGAGGCCCTCCAGTGTCGAGACCAGTCCGGCCAGGGATCCGTAGATCGAGTCCTCCTCGTTCTCGTAGAGGGAATGGGACATATTCCACAGGCCGTTCCGCAGCGATTCGACATGGGCCAGACGGCGCTGCTCGGCGTCCAGCGACTCGTACTCGTCGGTTCCCGGATTCAGGTCAGCGAGTTCCTGTACCTGGTACTGCAGGAGCGTCCTGCGCCCGGTCAGTTCATGTTCGTTCTCCTCCCGCGAGGCGAGCCCCCGGGAAAGTTCCCGCCAGCGCCGGTAGTCGGCGGAGAACTCGCGGACCAGCACGTCGTTTCCGGCGTGACTGTCGAGCAGCTCGCGCTGCACGTCGCTCCTCAACAGGGATTGATGGACATGCTGGCCATGAATGTCGACCAGTTGCTCTCCCAGCTCACGCAGGGTCGCCAGCGGGACGGGCGAGCCATTGACGTAACCCCGCGAACGTCCTTCGCCGGACACGATCCTACGCAACAGGCACTCGCCGCCGTTGTCCAGATCCTGTCGCTCGAGCCATCGACCTACCGCGGACAGGTCCGTGAGATCGACCTCCAGCGCCAGCTCCGCCCGTGAGGCGCCGTGCCGTACGACGCTGCGCTCGGCGCGGTCTCCGAGCAGCAGTCCGAGCGCATCGACCAGTATCGACTTACCAGCACCGGTCTCGCCGGTGAGGACGTTCATCCCGGGATTCAGTGAGATCTCGATATCCGCGGCGACGGCGAAATCACGCAGGTGAATGCGAGTCAGCATGGTCTGGGCAGTGTCGTGTCAGGGTCTCTCGCTCCACTTGAGTTTCGCCCGCAGGATCTGGAAATAGTCGAAGTCGGGCGGCTGAATGAGTCGGAGCTGCCTTTCCCTGCGGGTGATGACGATGCGGTCTTCCGGCTCGAGCTCATGGTTGACCTGTCCGTCGAACGAGACCAGGGCGGGGACCGAGTTATGGGGGCGGATCCTGATCTCGATCCGGCTCCTGGAATGGACGACAATCGGGCGGTTGCCCAGGGTATGCGGACAGATGGGCACCAGACAGATCGCCTCGAGCGTCGGGTAGACGACCGGCCCTCCCCCGGACAGGGCGTAGGCGGTGGAACCCGTCGGTGTCGAGATGACCAGACCATCGGCGAGCTGGGAGTTCATGAAACGCCCGTCGATCATCGTATCGAACTCGATCATGCGCACCATGCCGTGAGCGTGTACGACGACATCGTTGAATGCATCGCTTCGCATCAGGCAGTCGTCGGCGCGAAACACCTGGCCCTGAAGCATGAAGCGCCGGTCCTCGTTGTAGCGTCCGGCCAGGATCTCGTCGATCCGCTCGGTCATGTCCTCGGGCGAAATATCGGCAAGAAATCCCAGTCGGCCCCGATTGATGCCGACCATGGGGACCGAGGCGTCGAGCAGGCTGCGGGCCGCGTGCAGCAGGGTGCCGTCTCCCCCGACGACAACGGCGAGGTCGCATTCCGAGACGAGTCGCGAGCGTGGGTGAACCGGACAGGCTACGGGACCCAGCAGTTCGGCGGCCGATTCGTCGACCAGTACCTTTACCTGATGGGAACGCAGGTGGCTAAGCAGGCCCTGAACCGTGTCCGCCAGACGCTGATCGCCGGGCTTGGTGATTACACCGATGGTCTTGAAGGCGGGGGTGGAATGAGTGCCGGTCATTGTTGCCGTTTCTCCGGACGGCACCGGTTCGCCGGGGCGGTCCTGGCGTGTCGATCCCGCGGGTGGGGGGTTGGTCGCTCACTTAAAACTAGCATGTCACCCGTGACCTGCCAACGTGTCTCCAAACCGGGGGTGCGGGAGTACGGCCTGTCGACACCGAGGGTTAGCACCCGCGCGGCAAGAGTGCTAAGGTATGCCGCGCGAAAAAACAGGCGCCGCCATGCCGATTGACCCGACAGATCAGATTCCGCTGACAGAGCGAGAGGAGCAGTTGTTGAAGGTCCTGGTTGAGAGTTACATCAGGGCTGGGCAGCCCGTGGGTTCACGCTCTCTTGCGCGGGCCGCCGGGCTGGATGTCAGTCCCGCAACGGTTCGTAACGTCATGGCGGACCTGGCGGAGATGGGGCTGGTCCATTCGCCCCACACCTCGGCGGGCCGGGTTCCTACCACCCTGGGCTACCGAACCTTCGTGGACCGAATGCTGAAGGTGCGCCCCCTGCGGCAAGAAACCATCGCGGAGTTGAAAGAGGGTCTGGACCCGTCGCTCAGTCACCACGACCTGGTGGAGACCGCTTCGAGTCTGATCTCCGGCATCTCGCATCTGGCGGGGATCGTGACCGTGCCACGCTCGGAACGTGCGGTGCTGCGTCGAATCGAGTTTCTGGAAATGTCAGATGGTCGTACACTGGTGATCCTGGTGACAAACCGGCAGGAGGTGCAGAACCTGATCATCAAGCTCGATCGACCCTATACCGCATCGGAACTGGAGCAGGTCGCAAACTATCTCAACGAGCGTTACGCCGGCAAGGATCTGCAGGCGGTCCGCCAGGGGCTCATCGAGGAGATGGACGGTGTCCGCCGGGACATGAACCGGTTGATGGAGGCGGCGGTGGAACTCGGGGAGAAGGTGTTTTCCACGGTATCGAAGGAGCGGGAAGACTACATCGTCGCGGGACAGACCGAGCTGATGCGCTATGGTGATCTGTGCGATATGAACAAGTTGAGGCGCCTGTTCGAGGCGTTCAACCGCAAGCGGGACATCATCGCGCTGCTGGACAAGTGCATCCACGCCGACGGAGTGCAGATATTCATCGGGCACGAATCCGACTACAAGCCGTTGAACGAGTGCAGTGTCGTCTCTGCCCCCTATATGGTCGGGGAGGACGTGGTCGGTGTGTTGGCCGTCGTCGGTCCGACCCGAATGGCGTATGAAAGAGTCGTGCCGTTGGTCGATATTACCGCTCGATTGCTGGGGTCGGCATTGAAACTTAGGGAGTGACCCCCATATCGGTTCCGGAGACGGTTCAGGGATCCGCGGGTCCGTCGGAGTCGCGACGTCGGAGGCTTTTCGCCGGCACGCCAAAGGATTCGCATTCACAGGTTGCAAGAGGGGTAAAACTGAAAAATGCCTGAAAGCTCAAGAATGGGAGACGAGGACAAGATCCAACCGGGTGAGGACCCGAAAGCGAACGGGGATCAGACCCCGGAGGAACCCGAAGAGGTCGACATCGAACAGTTGCGGGTGGAACTCGAGGATGCACGCGGCCGCGCCGAGGACACCTGGCAGAAGCTGATTCGTGCGCAGGCGGACTTCGATAACTTCCGCAAGCGAAGTGATCGCGATCTGGAAAAGGCACACAGGTACGGACTCGAGAAGTTCGCCTCGGAACTCCTGAACGTTCGGGATAGCCTCGAGCTTGGCCTGGGTCACGCCCACGAGGAGGCGGATGCGGCAAAGCTGCGCGAAGGCATGGAGATGACGTTGAAAATGCTGACGCAAGCGATGGAAAAATTCGATATCGAGGAGATCGACCCGCAGGGCGAGGCGTTCGATCCCGAGTTCCATCAGGCGATGACAGCACAGGAAAATGCCTCGTTGCCGCCCAATACGGTCAGCGCCGTGATGCAGAAGGGTTACACACTGAATGGCCGGTTGCTGCGGCCCGCCATGGTGATCGTGTCCAAGGCACCGGAGGGAGCCGGGTAGCAACCGAAGGGCGCGTCTATCGCTGGGGAAGCCCTTGAATTCGGGCGCGCCGACCCAATCTACCGTCGATAGACACTGAATTTTCATCGAAATACACCCGATCCGGAGAAACCACATGGGCAAGATTATCGGTATCGACCTTGGCACCACCAACTCGTGCGTGGCGGTCATGGAGGGGGGGACGGCCAAGGTCATCGAAAACAGCGAGGGTGACCGCACGACGCCATCGATCATCGCGTTTACGGACGACGACCAGGTGCTGGTCGGACAATCCGCCAAGCGTCAGGCGGTAACCAACCCGACGAACACCATTTTTGCGGTCAAGCGCCTGATCGGTCGCCGCTTCGACGAGGAAGCGGTGCAGAAGGACATCGACCTGGTGCCCTACAAGATCGTGCGCGCCGACAACGGCGACGCCTGGGTCGAAGCCCATGGCAAGAAGATGGCCTCACCCGAGGTGTCGGCCCGTGTTCTGCAAAAGATGAAGAAGACCGCCGAGGATTACCTCGGTGAAGAGGTGAAGGAGGCCGTCATCACCGTCCCGGCCTATTTCAATGACTCCCAGCGTCAGGCGACCAAGGACGCGGGGCGTATTGCGGGCCTCGACGTCAAGCGAATCATCAACGAGCCCACGGCCGCCGCACTTGCCTATGGCATGGACAAGAAGCGGGGAGACCGGAAACTTGCCGTCTACGACCTCGGCGGCGGTACCTTCGATATCTCCATCATCGAGATCGCCGACGTGGACGGAGAACACCAGTTCGAGGTGCTCTCGACCAACGGTGATACCTTCCTCGGTGGCGAGGACTTCGACAAGCGTCTGATCGACTATCTGGCCGACGAGTTCCGCAAGGACCAGGGGATGGACCTGCGCGGTGACCCGCTCGCGATGCAGCGACTCAAGGAGGCAGCGGAAAAGGCAAAGATCGAGCTATCGTCGAGCCAGCAGACCGAGGTGAACCTGCCGTATGTCACGGCGGACAACACCGGACCGAAGCACCTCAACGTCAAGGTAACCCGGGCAAAAATGGAATCGCTCGTGGAGGACCTGATCCAGCGTACCCTTGGTCCCTGTAAACTGGCGATGAAAGACGCGGAACTGTCCAATTCCGATATCACCGACGTGATCCTGGTCGGCGGACAGACACGCATGCCCAAGGTCCAGGAGACCGTTAAGGATTTCTTCGGGCAGGAGCCGCGCAAGGATGTCAACCCCGACGAGGCCGTTGCTGTCGGTGCCGCGATCCAGGCGGGCGTGCTGGGCGGCGAGGTCAAGGACGTGTTGCTGCTCGACGTGACGCCGCTGTCCCTGGGGATCGAGACCCTCGGTGGGGTCATGACCAAGATCATCGAGAAAAACACCACGATCCCGACCCAGGCGAACCAGACGTTCTCGACCGCGGACGACAACCAGACCGCCGTGACCGTGCATGTCCTGCAGGGCGAGCGCGAGATGGCCTCGGCCAACAAGTCTCTCGGCCGGTTCGACCTGTCCGACATCCCGCCGGCGCCGCGGGGCGTACCACAGATCGAGGTCAGCTTCGATATCGACGCCAACGGGATCCTGAACGTTTCGGCCAAGGACAAGGCGACGAGCAAGGAACAGTCGATCGTCATCAAGGCCTCCAGCGGCCTGTCCGACGACGAGATCGACCGCATGGTGTCGGACGCGGAGTCCCATGCCGAGGAGGACCGCAAGTTCCACGAGCTGGTCACCGTACGTAACCAGGCGGACAATATGATCCACGCGACCGAGAAGTCGCTCAAGGAGATGGGTGACGATGTCGAGGCTGACGAGCGGAAGCGCATCGAGGATGCCATCTCTGCGCTGCGAGAGGCGATCAAGGGAGACAAAAAGGCCGATATCGAGGCCAAGACACAGACTCTGACCGAGGCCTCGGGGAAGCTCGCCGAGCGTATGTACGCCAAGCAGGCTGGCGATGCGCAGGGTGCCGCCGGTGCGCCCGGGGCGGGTGCAGGGGCATCGCAGCAGGGCGCAGGCGCCGAATCCGCCGGAAACGACGACGTCGTGGATGCCGAGTTCGAGGAAGTCGACGACAAGAAGTAAACGTCGCCGCGTCGGATACGTGAATCGCCGGGGGGTCCGGCGGTGCCCTGCGCGCCGCCGGACTTTCTGTGTCCCGTCCACCCTGTGTGGCGGGTATCAACGGCACGGGCAGGGTTGGCCGACGCGGGTCCGATGCCGGGGA
The DNA here is from genome assembly GCA_022340215.1 of Gammaproteobacteria bacterium. NCBI lineage: Bacteria > Pseudomonadati > Pseudomonadota > Gammaproteobacteria > Gammaproteobacteria bacterium. The sequence goes on along the minus strand of JAJDOJ010000084.1, from coordinate 32,593 downwards.
AACGAGCGCCGGGTCCCGTGCGAACGGGTAGCGGGGTCCGGTTTCGAATCGAGCATTTTGTGAGAGATGTCAGAGAAAAAGGATTACTACGAGATTCTCGGGGTCGCGAAGAACGCGAGCGAGGCGGAGCTGAAAAAGGCCTACCGGCGCCTCGCGATGAAGCACCATCCCGATCGGAATGCGGGAAACACGCAAGCCGAGGTTCAGTTCAAGGAGGCCAAGGAGGCCTACGAGGTCCTGTCCGAACCTCAGAAGCGGGCTGCGTACGACCAATTCGGACACGCGGGCGTGCAGTCAGGCGGTGGTGGCGGTTTTCATGGCGGCTTCGGCGATATCTTCGAAGATATCTTTGGAGACATCTTCGGCGGGGTGCGTGGCGGGGGCAGCCGCAGGTCCCGGGGCTCCGATCTCCAGTACAACCTGGCACTCACCCTGGAAGAGGCGGTCTTCGGTTCCGAGCAGAACCTGCGAATCCCGACACGGGTGCAATGCAAGGCCTGTGACGGCAGCGGCGCGCGACCGGGCACCGAGCCTGAAACCTGCACCACCTGCGGCGGCGTCGGCCAGGTACGCATGCAGCAGGGATTCTTTTCGGTTCAGCAGACCTGCCCCGCATGCCGGGGCAGGGGAAAGGTGATTCGCAAGCCGTGTAACACCTGCGGTGGTGCGGGCACGGTAGAGGAGTCCCGGACGCTTTCGGTCGAGATCCCGGCGGGCGTTGACAACGGGGACCGTATTCGCCTCGCAGGCGAAGGCGAACGGGGTGCCAGCGGCGGCCCGCCAGGGGACCTCTATGTCCAGGTCTCGGTGAAACCCCATCACCTCTTTGCCCGCGAGGGAAACGACCTGATCTGCGAGGTACCCATCGGCTTTACGGTGGCCGCACTGGGCGGAGAACTGGAGGTGCCGACGCTCGACGGCCGGCTGAATCTGAAAATACCTCCCGAGACGCAGACTTCCCGATCCTTCAGGCTTCGTGGCAAAGGCGTCAGGCCGGTCAGGGGAGGGCTCCCCGGTGACATGATCTGCCGGATCGTGGTGGAGACCCCCGTCAACCTGACCCGTCACCAGAAGGATCTGCTGCGGAAACTCGACGAGGCAGTGCGCGAGGGTGGAGAGAAACACAGTCCCCGGGCGCACGGCTGGCTCGACGGGGTCAAAGATTTCTTCGAGGACCTGAAGTTCTGGTCGAACTGAGATGTACCAGGGTCTTTCTGCTGCGCGCATTCGTTGCGGCCGCGCAGGTAACCGGTGGGAGACGCGCAAAGGATGGGTACAAGGATTGCAATAGCGGGTGCCGGGGGTCGTATGGGGCGCAACCTGATCATGGCCGTCCAACGACACGACGGCCTGCAACTGGGGGCCGCGACGGAGCGGCCGGACAGTTCCCTGATCGGGACCGATGCGGGCGAATTGGCCGGGACCGGCGCCTGTGGCATCCCCCTCTCGACGACCCTCGAAGCGGTCGTTCAGGATTTCGACGTCGCCATCGACTTCACCCTGCCTGAGGCGACGCTCGACAACGTGCGTGTATGCGCTCGTCATGGAAAATCCATGGTCATCGGCACGACGGGCTTCGCCAGCGGGCAGCGCGATGAAATCGCACGGGCGGCGGCTGAGATCGCGATCGTGATGGCGCCCAATATGAGCGTGGGTGTCAACCTGTGCATGAAACTGGTGGAATCCGCGGCCAAGGTGCTCGGTGACGATGTCGACGTGGAGATCGTCGAGGCTCATCACCGGAACAAGATCGACGCGCCATCCGGTACGGCCCTGCGCCTGGGGGAGGTCGTGGCGGCGGAGCTCGGTCGCGATATCGAGACCTGCGCGGTGTTCGGCAGGAAGGGCAGGACCGGGGAACGCCCCCGGAATGTGATCGGATTCGAGACCATCCGCGCCGGCGACATCGTCGGGGACCATACCGTGATGTTCGCGGGCGACGGCGAGCGCGTCGAGATCACCCACAAGGCGTCGAGCCGTATGACCTTTGCCATGGGCGCGGCGCGGGCGGCGGCCTGGCTTACCGGACGCGAGGCCGGTCTGTTCGACATGTCGGACGTGCTGGGACTGTAGCCTCGGGCGGGGCCCTTTACACCGTGTTCGGTGCGCAGGGAATGCGGGGGTAGAGATGCCGGATACCCTGGCGCAGGCCGGGTTGCCGGGGTATTTTGCCCTTTGGGTTTTTCCCCGTCCGTTACGGTACGGGTATTCGGAACGAGTCGTATACAGACAGGCATTCACCCGTCTGGGCGGGTTGTCTCCCGCTTCCCATCGGGTACAATCTCAGTCCCCGCCGGTGGTGGGGACGTCTCCGCGAGCGGGAGGAACCCTGGGGTTCGTCCCGCTTTCCGTATCTGCAATCCGTGAACTTCCCGGGGGTCCGTTGACTCGTACAGCCCTGCTCGCTCTGGAAGACGGAAGCCTGTTCCGGGGTGAGGCGGTCGGCATCGACGGTTCGGCCACCGGAGAGGTCGTCTTCAATACGGCGATGAGCGGATACCAGGAGATCCTCACCGATCCGTCCTATCACAGCCAGCTTGTCGCGCTCACCAGTCCTCATGTCGGCAACGTGGGCACCAACCCCGAGGATGAGGAATCCGCACGGGTACAGGTATCGGGGTTGATCGTCCGCGACATCCCACCGCGTGCCAGTAGCTGGCGCCGACGGGCGGATCTGCCTGAGTATCTTGAAAGCAACGGGGTGGTGGCGATTTCCGGGATCGACACGCGGCGATTGACCGTCATCCTGAGAGAAAAGGGCGCACAGTCGGGGTGCATCATGGCTGGGCGGGTGGATGAGGCAGCGGCGCTGGCCTCGGCGCGGGAGTTTCCCGGTCTTCAGGGAATGGACCTCGCGCGTGCGGTTACGACGGACACGGTCTACGAGTGGCGGGAGTCGGAATGGGGGCATGATCCGGCGGATACGGGGAGGCGGGCGACAGGCAGCCGGTTTCGTGTCGTCGCGTACGACTTCGGCGTCAAGCGGAACATCCTGCGTATCCTGCATACCCTCGGCAGCGAGCTGACCGTCGTTCCGGCGACCACCCCTGCGCGCGACGTTCTGGCATTGGCGCCCGACGGTGTCTTTCTCTCCAACGGGCCGGGAGATCCCGAGCCCTGTGACTACGCCATCGAGTCGATGCGGGAACTGCTGTCGGCACGTGTCCCGCTGTTCGGTATCTGCCTGGGCCATCAGTTGCTCGCGCTGGCCTGCGGCGCGCAGACGCGGAAGATGAAGTTCGGTCACCACGGTGCGAACCATCCGGTACAGGACCTGGAGTCCGGTCGGGTCATGATATCCAGTCAAAACCATGGATTCGCGGTTGACGAATCCTCGCTGCCGGAGGACCTCGATGCGACCCACCGATCGCTGTTCGACGGTTCGCTGCAGGGGATCAGGCACAGGCGCCTGCCTGCCTTCGGGTTTCAGGGACACCCCGAAGCCAGCCCCGGCCCGCATGACGTCAGACCGCTGTTCGAGCGCTTCGTCTCGATGATGCGCGAACGCGGGAAACCGGACCGGGCTTGACACCTCGCGGGGTGTCAAGCCGCCGAAGCCACCTGAAAGGTCTTCTTCCAATCCCGGCAGGAACGGTATGCCAAAACGCTGTGACATCAAGACCATTCTGATTATCGGGGCCGGCCCGATCGTCATCGGTCAGGCCTGCGAATTCGACTATTCCGGTGCCCAGGCCTGTAAGGCGCTGCGTGAGGAAGGGTTTCGCGTGGTGCTGGTCAATTCCAATCCGGCGACGATCATGACCGACCCGGACACCGCGGACGCGACCTACATCGAGCCGATCGAGTGGCGGATCGTGGCCCGGATCATCGAGCGCGAGCGGCCGGACGCCCTGCTGCCGACGATGGGCGGGCAAACGGGCCTGAACTGTGCACTGGACCTGGTGCGCGAAGGGGTTCTGGAGAGGTTCGGCGTGCGGATGATCGGCGCCAGCCGCGACGCCATCGATATGGCTGAGGATCGTGAACGTTTTCGCCGCGCCATGGACGAGATCGGCCTGGCCTCGGCTCGATCCGCCATCGCGCACAGCCTGGAAGAGGCGAGACAGAAACAGTCCTGGCTGGGCTTCCCCACGATCATTCGTCCCTCTTTCACGCTCGGCGGCAGCGGCGGCGGTATTGCCTACAACCTGGAGGAGTTCGAGACGATCGTCAGCCGGGGCCTGAATGAGTCTCCCACCTCCGAGGTGCTGCTAGAAGAGTCCCTGCTGGGCTGGAAGGAATTCGAAATGGAGGTGGTGCGCGACGCCAACGACAACTGCATCATCGTCTGCTCTATCGAGAACCTCGACCCGATGGGTGTCCACACGGGGGATTCCATTACCGTCGCACCGGCGTTGACCCTGACCGACAAGGAATATCAGGTCATGCGAGACGCATCGATTGCGGTACTGCGCAAGATCGGCGTCGAGACCGGGGGGTCGAACGTGCAGTTCGCGGTCAATCCGCAGGACGGGCGGCTGGTGATCATCGAGATGAATCCCCGCGTCTCGCGTTCCTCGGCGCTGGCCTCCAAGGCAACCGGCTTTCCCATCGCGAAGGTGGCCGCTAAACTGGCGGTCGGGTATACCCTCGACGAGTTGCGCAACGAGATCACCGGGGGTGCGACACCCGCCTCGTTCGAGCCGGCCATCGACTATGTCGTCACGAAGGTGCCGCGCTTCACCTTCGAGAAGTTTCCACTGGCGGATAACCGGCTCACGACACAGATGAAGTCGGTCGGCGAGGTGATGGCGATCGGGCGCACCTTCCAGGAGTCGCTGCAGAAGGCGCTGCGTGGGCTGGAGATCGGCGTCGACGGACTCGATCCTGTGTTGAGCGACGACAGCGAGGACACCCCAACCGTGCTGAGTCGCGAGCTGCGCGAAACCGGTCCGCACAGATTGTGGTACGTGGCTGACGCATTCCGCCGGGGCATGGATCTGGAGGAGATACAGGATCTGACCTCGATCGATCCCTGGTTTCTGGCGCAGATCAGTGAAATCGTCGATCGCGAGAGGGAACTCGACAAGGAATCACTGGATTCGATCTCTAAGGACGAGCTGTGGCACCTGAAGCGCCGTGGGTTTTCAGACCGCAGGCTCGCACGTCTGCTTGGCGTCGACGAAGGCGAGGTCCGGGCGCGTCGCTGGTACCTGGGCGTCCATCCGGTATACAAGCGGGTCGATACCTGCGCGGCGGAGTTCGCCAGTACAACGGCCTACATGTACTCGACCTACGAGGAAGCCTGCGAGGCAAGTCCGTCGGCGAGAGACAAGATCATGGTGCTTGGCGGCGGTCCCAACCGGATCGGTCAGGGGATCGAATTCGACTACTGCTGTGTTCATGCCGCGTTTGCGTTGCGAGAGGACGGCTTCGAGACGATCATGGTCAACTGCAACCCGGAGACCGTCTCGACCGACTACGATACTTCCGATCGCCTGTATTTCGAGCCGCTCACGCTCGAGGACGTGATGGAGATCGTGCGGGTCGAAGCGCCGAAGGGGCTGATCGTGCAATACGGCGGTCAGACGCCACTGAAACTGGCGCGAGACCTTGAGGCTGCCGGTGCTCCGATCATCGGCACCTCTCCGGACTCGATCGACCTCGCCGAAGATCGCGAGCGATTTCAGGGGCTGCTTCATGAACTTGGATTGCGGCAGCCGCCCAATGCCACTGCGCGAAATGAGGAGGACGCGGTACGTCTCGCGCGTGGCATCGGTTATCCGGTCGTCGTGCGTCCGTCGTATGTGCTGGGCGGGCGGGCCATGGAAATCGTGTACGGCGAGGAAGATCTCCGCCGTTACATGACCGAGGCTGTGCAAGTTTCCAACGATGCCCCGGTGCTGCTGGATCGCTTTCTCGACGATGCCGTCGAGGTCGATGTCGACGCGATCTGCGACGGTGAGGATGTGTTGATCGGCGGGATCATGGAACATATCGAGCAGGCCGGTGTACACTCCGGCGACTCGGCCTGCAGCCTGCCGCCGTATTCCCTGACCGAAGCCTCACAGCATGCCATGCGCGACCAGGTCGCCCGGATGGCCCACGGGCTCAAGGTTAGGGGTCTGATGAATACCCAGTTCGCCATTCAGAACGGGGACGTCTACGTGATCGAGGTCAACCCGAGGGCCTCGCGGACCGTTCCCTTCGTTTCCAAGGCTACCGGGCTGCCCCTGGCAAAGATCGCCGCACGCTGTATGGCTGGCACCGGGTTGCGTGCCCAGGGTGTGTCGGAAATCGACCGGAGCACCAGTTTCTCGGTCAAGGAGGCCGTTTTCCCGTTCCTGAAATTCCCTGGCGTGGACCCGATTCTCGGTCCCGAGATGAAGTCGACCGGCGAGGTCATGGGGGTGGGCAGGACGTTCGGCGAGGCATACGGCAAGTCCCAGCTCGCTGCGGGGATGGAGCTGCCCGAGGGTGGCGCGGCACTGATCAGCGTGCGCGGGCGGGATCGGCAGGACGCGGTGGAAATCGCCCGGGATCTGGTGAAACTCGGCTTCCGGATCGTCGCCACACGGGGGACGGCTGCTGCACTTTCCGAGGGCGGCATCGACTGCGAGGCGGTCAACAAGGTCCTCGAGGGCCGGCCCCATGTCGTGGACATGATCAAGAACAACCAGATCAGCCTGATCGTCAACACGACGGAAGGCAAGCAGGCGATCCGGGATTCCTACACCATCCGCCGGGAGGCGCTCAGACGCAAGGTATGCTACACAACGACGATCGCGGGAGGGCGTGCGCTGGTCATGGCGATGCGGGCACCGTGGATCGATAACATCTACCGCCTGCAGGACATACACGAGGAGGTTGCTCAATGAACAAGGTACCGCTCACCGTCAGGGGCGCGGAGAAACTGCGTGACGAGCTCACGCGCCTGAAGAACACCGAAAGGCCGAAAATCACCGTGGCGATTGCCGAGGCGCGCGCTCACGGGGACCTGAAGGAGAATGCCGAGTACCATGCCGCTCGTGAACAACAGGGTATCGTCGAGGCGCGCATCCGTGACATCGAGGCCAAGCTGGCACACGCACAGGTCATCGATGTGACCAAGGTCCACGCGCACGGCAAGGTGGTGTTCGGCGCCACCGTCGATCTGGTGGATGAAGACACCGAAGAGGAGATCACCTATCAGATCGTCGGCGAAGACGAATCGGACATCGGCCAGGGATTGATCTCCGTGGCCTCGCCGATCGCGCGCGCCCTGATCGGCAAAGAAGTCGGTGACACGGCAACCGTCAGGGCCCCGGTCGGCGAGAGGAACTTCGAGCTGCTGGAGGTGCGCTACGTCTAGCCGGCCCGGGCGGCGCCGGGGCCGCGTTTCAATCACCCAGTGCGATCTTCGGGTTCTTGGCGTTGCGGCGGTACAGCGTCAGGGTGAACCCGATCCGTTGCACGCGTTCGGCACCGGTGGCTTCGATCAGCGACGCCGTGATCCGGTCGCGCTCTGCGCGTTCGACCCCCCCGAGGCGTACCTTGAGCAGCTCGTGGTGACCAAGGCCCTCTTCGACCGCCGCAAGGACGGTCGAGGAGAGTCCCTTGTGGCCGATGGTCACCACCGGTTTGAGGTGATGCGCCATTCGTCGAAGCTGTTTCTTTTGGGATACCGAGAGTTCCATGGGCCGGCTGGCTGTGATCGTGCTTGAAGGCGTGAATTTTAACGGATTGGTGCCGGAACCCGTCGGGGATTTTCCGAACACCGCGACTACGGCATGAATCTGTAACGTGCGCAGGGGCCATCGGGAGCGACGGAAGCACCGGACCCGGGATCCTTACCATGGCGGTTAAGGCGGGCAGGACCTGGCTGGAACGCCAGCACCGCGATGCCTTCACGAAAGAGGCCCGCGCGCGGGGATACCGCTCCCGGGCGGTCTTCAAGCTGGAGCAGATCGATCGCAAGTACCCTCTGTTCCGCCCGGGGATGACCGTGGTCGATCTCGGTGCTGCACCCGGTGGCTGGTCCCAGTATGCGGCCTCGCGTGTCGGAGCGGGGGGGCGGGTCATCGCCCTGGATCTGCTGGAGATCGCGCCCCTGAACAGGGTGACCGTCATTCGCGGAGACTTTACCGACAATGTGGTCCATGACCAGTTATTGACCGCACTGGGGGGCGCGTCGGCCCAGGTGGTCCTCTCGGACATGGCACCGAACCTGTCTGGCGTGCGCTCCGTCGATCAGCCACGCTCGCTGTACCTGGCAGAACTGGCGCTGGAACTGGCCGGGGAGGTATTGGCTGTGGAAGGGATCTTTCTGGTCAAGCTTTTCCAGGGAGACGGATTCGACCGCTATGTGGCCCAATGCCGTTCACGGTTCGTAAAGGTAAGTATTCACAAGCCCGAGGCGTCTCGGGCCGCCAGCAGGGAGGTATACCTGCTGGCCGGAGCCACGGGATGAAACCGCTTGGCCCGCTGTCTGTCTGATAGATGGGTGACGGGAGGCTTGCCATGTAGAAGCGGGGCCTTCTGGCGGCACAGGTGGATATGGTGTATGTTCGACCTATTAAGCGCGGCTCGATTTGTCGTGCCCGCGAGTTTGTGAGGTGACCTTTGAATGACATGGTGAAAAACCTGATTTTATGGGCGGTCATTGCCGTTGTGTTGATGTCCGTTTTCAATAATTTCAGTCCGCAGGGTACGCAGCCGGCGGCGCTGTCCTACTCCGAGTTTATACAGGAGGTCAAGAGCGGCCGGATCAAGAGCGTCGTGATCGACGGGCAGACCGTCAAGGGTGAGACCGTTTCCAACGCCAGGTTTACCACCTATGCCCCGGACGATCCGCAGATGATCAACGATCTGCTCGCCAACGACGTGAAGGTACAGGCGAATCCGCCCGAGAAACGATCGCTGCTGACGGACATCCTGATCAGCTGGTTCCCGATGTTGTTGCTGATCGGCGTGTGGATATTCTTCATGCGGCAGATGCAGGGCGGAGCCGGCGGTCGCGGTGCGATGACCTTCGGTAAGAGCAAGGCGCGCCTGATGAGCGAGGACCAGATCAAGGTCACCTTCGGCGACGTGGCCGGGGTGGAGGAGGCCAAGGACGAGGTACAGGAACTGGTCGAGTTTCTACGTGACCCGGGCAAGTTCCAGAAGCTCGGCGGGAAGATCCCGCGAGGCGTCCTGATGGTCGGCTCTCCCGGAACCGGCAAGACGCTGCTCGCCAAGGCGATCGCAGGCGAGGCCAAGGTCCCGTTCTTCAGCATCTCGGGTTCGGACTTCGTAGAGATGTTCGTCGGTGTGGGCGCCTCCAGGGTGCGCGACATGTTCGCCCAGGCCAAGAAGCACTCTCCCTGCATTATCTTCATCGACGAGATCGACGCCGTCGGGCGACATCGCGGCGCGGGACTGGGCGGCGGTCACGACGAAAGGGAGCAGACACTGAACCAGTTGCTCGTCGAGATGGACGGCTTCGAGGGTAACGAGGGCATCATCGTCATCGCCGCGACGAACCGGCCCGACGTGCTGGATCCAGCGCTCTTAAGGCCCGGACGATTCGACCGCCAGGTGGTGGTCCCGTTGCCGGACGTGCGCGGGCGCGAGCAGATCCTGAAGGTCCACATGCGGAAGGTCCCGATAGCAGACAACGTCAAGCCTGGCCTGATCGCCAGGGGCACGCCGGGTTTCTCGGGTGCCGACCTGGCGAACCTGGTGAACGAGGCGGCCCTGTTCGCGGCGCGGGCCAACAAGCGAATGGTCGACATGGAGGAATTCGAGCGCGCCAAAGACAAGATCATCATGGGCGCGGAGCGCAAGTCCATGGTGATGGGAGAGGAAGAAAAGCGGTTGACGGCCTACCACGAGGCGGGACACGCGATCGTCGGTCGGCTGGTTCCGGAACACGACCCGGTCTACAAGGTGAGCATCATCCCGCGGGGACGGGCCCTCGGCGTCACCATGTTTCTCCCCGAGGACGATCGCTACAGTCACAGCAAGCGCCGGCTAGAGAGTCAGATTTCCAGTCTTTTCGGTGGAAGGGTCGCCGAAGAGTTGATTTTTGGCGGCGAGGCGGTCACCACCGGTGCGGCGAATGACATCGAGCGCGCCACGGACATCTCGCGGAACATGGTAACCCGCTGGGGGTTGTCGGAAAAACTCGGTCCGCTGGCCTACAGCGAGGAGGAGGGTGAGGTGTTCCTCGGCCACTCCGTGACGCAGCACAAGATGCTGTCCGACGAGACCGCGCACGCCATTGACGAGGAGGTGCGGCATTTCATCGACACCAACTACGAGCGAGCCAAACGCCTGCTGGAAGATAACATGGAGAAACTTCACATGATGGCGGATGCCCTGATGAAGTACGAGACGATCGACGACAAGCAGATCGACAGCATCATGGAGGGCGAGGAGCCGGAACCTCCCCAGGAGTGGTCGGATGGTGAACCGCCGCAGTCGGGGGCCGGCGAGGCGGAAGACGGTAGCAGCAAGGGCACAATCGGCGGTCCGGCAGGACAGCACTGAAAAGGGCACTCGGTGAGGCGGCTGTCCGCGGCAAGGCGTTTCAATGAGGAAGCGACCTGCCCCGACCGGTACCGCGGTGGATTGTGCGTGTTGTGTCCTGGATCTTTCCCGGCCACGGGTCATGGGTATTCTCAACGTCACCCCCGATTCCTTTTCGGACGGGGGTGATTTTTTTACCCCCGTCCGCGCTCTGGACCGTGCAATGGCGATGGGCGGGGAAGGGGCGGCGATCATCGATGTCGGCGGAGAATCGACACGGCCTGGCGCCGAACCGGTTTCGGTCCAGGAAGAGATCGACAGGGTGGTTCCGGTTATCGAGGCGATCGTCGCGCACAGCGACTTACCGGTTTCCGTGGACACCAGCAAGCCGGCGGTGATGCGCGAGGCGATCCGCGCCGGCGCGGTACTGGTGAACGACGTGCGGGCACTGCAGGCCGAAGGTTCGCTCGAAGTCGTTCGCGACGCCGGCGTGGCGGTGTGCCTGATGCACATGCAGGGAGAACCGCGGACCATGCAGAAGACGCCGCAATACGATAACGTGACGGGCGAGGTGTACGCGTTCCTTGCGTCGCGCGTGCGGCATTGCGTCGCCGCCGGGATCGGTCGCAACCGGATGCTGGTGGATCCGGGGTTCGGGTTTGGCAAGTCCACCGACCACAACTATCGTCTGCTGGGCTCGTTGGAGAAGTTCGGGTCGCTCGGCGTGCCGCTGCTGGTCGGCATATCCAGGAAGCGAATGCTGGGTGCGGTCACCGGCGCCGGCACCGGGGAGCGTGTCTTCGCCGGCGTCGCGGCGGCCGTGATCGCGACCATGGAAGGTGCAAGGCTGATCCGCACACACGACGTCGGCCCGACCGTACAGGCGCTGGCCGTGGTTCAGGCGATAGTCGATGGAGAAGGGAAACAAGAAGGTTGTAATGAATAAGCGATTTTTTGGAACAGATGGTATACGCGGACGTGTCGGCGTGTCACCGATGACACCGGAGTTCGTACTCAAGCTCGGCTGGGCTGTCGGCAGGGTATTCGCGGAACAAGGCGCATCAGCAAAGATTCTGATCGGTAAGGACACACGTATTTCAGGATATATGCTGGAGTCGGCTCTGGAGGCGGGACTTTCGGCTGCCGGGGTGGGCATCCTCCTGCTCGGTCCCATGCCCACACCCGGTGTTGCCTATCTGACACGCACCTTCAGAGCCGCCGCCGGCATCGTCATCAGCGCTTCCCACAACCCATACTATGACAACGGCGTCAAGTTTTTCTCGGGCGACGGGGAGAAACTGCCGGACGATATCGAGGTGGCGATTGAGTCCGAGATGGACAAGGCGTTGGAGACGGTCGATTCGGGATCGCTCGGCAAGGCGGAACGCGTCGACGATGCCGCGGGCCGCTACATCGAGTTCTGCAAGAGTACGATCCCGACCGGTACGACACTGAACGGCATGACGCTGGTCGTCGATTGCGCGCACGGTGCGACCTACCACATCGCGCCGAACGTGTTCGAGGAACTCGGTGCCAGGGTCATTCGCATCGGAACGACCCCGAACGGATTGAACATCAACGAAGACTGTGGATCGACGGCACCGAGGGCGCTTCGAGCGGCTGTAATCGAGCATGAAGCGGACGCAGGCGTCGCAATCGATGGAGATGGCGATCGCCTGATCATGGCCGATGCGCAGGGAGAGGTCGTCGACGGGGACGAACTGCTCTATGTTATCGCGAAAAACCGGTTCGCGGAAGGCACGCTGGTGGGAGGTGTCGTCGGGACGCTGATGACGAACCTGGGACTGGAGCACGCCCTGGCGCGGGAGGGTATCGCCTTTCGGCGGGCCGCGGTCGGCGACCGGTACGTGATGGAGATGTTACACAGCGAGGGCTGGCAACTCGGGGGGGAATCCTCGGGCCATATCATCTGCCTCGACCGTACCACCACTGGAGATGCCATCGTCTCGGCACTTCAGGTGTTGCATGTCCTCGTCAGCCAGGAGCAGACACTGCATGCCGCCAAGAGCGGCATGGTCAAGTATCCGCAGGTCCTGATTAACGTACCGGTCTCCGACGCCAGTCTACTGGAGGACTCGACGCGCCTCCAGGGTGAGGTGGATGCCGCCGAAGCATCCCTCAATGGCAGAGGGCGCGTGCTGTTGCGCGCATCGGGTACCGAACCGCTGGTCCGGGTCATGGTCGAGGGCGACGACGGAAACCTGGTTCGGCAAGTTGCGGAGGGTATCGCCGCGGCGGTTAACGAAGCAGCGGCAAATTGATTGCTTCCCGGACCGGAAGTCAGGCAATCGTCGGAAAGGGATTTACCGGAACACACAGGAATTGCGTTCGTCCTCGAGGTGCGGCTGCCGGTGCATCGGCGAGACATGCCGCAGTTGTCCCTAGGAAAAGACAAGTGAGATGGTGGATTATTGGGCAGAAATCACCTAAGCTTGCGCGCCTGTTTTTGACCTAGGCCACAGCGCGGGGGCGCTGTGTTCGTCAACTCGAGTAGTCATCTGACTGGGAGACGCATGCATGCGGCAGATTCTGGTAGCCGGTAACTGGAAACTCAACGGCTCGATCGGCGGCTCCGGGGCACTTCTGGAGTCTATTACGGCGGGTATGGGTGAAGTCGGTGACGCCGAGGTCGCCGTCTGTCCGCCCTACGTCTATCTACCTCTGGCACAGGCGGCCTTGGCGGATTCGTCTATCGGCCTTGGCGCGCAGGACGTGTGTGACCAGGACAAGGGGGCATTCACCGGCGAGGTTTCCGCGCCGATGCTGGTGGAATTCGGTTGCCGGTATGTCATCGTGGGTCATTCGGAACGCCGCAGCCTGTACGGTGACAGCGACGAGATAGTGGCGAGAAAGTTCGCCGCCGCCACACGCGCCGGACTGATTCCGATACTCTGTGTCGGTGAACTGCTCGAGGAGCGGGAGAACGGAACGACGGAGGCCGTCGTCGCGCGCCAGATCGATGCGGTCATTTCGCACAATGGCGTCGCAGCCCTGTCGAAATCCGTCCTCGCCTACGAGCCGGTCTGGGCGATCGGAACGGGCAAGACCGCAACCCCAGACCAGGCCGAGGCCGTGCACGCCTTTGTCCGGCAGCGTGTTGCGCAGCAGGATGCGGGAGTCGCCGAAGGCCTGCGTATCCTCTACGGGGGCAGCGTCAAGGGCAGCAACGCAAAGGAGCTGTTTTCTATGCCGAACATCGACGGGGGGCTTATCGGCGGGGCATCGCTGGACGCCGGGGATTTTCTGAAGATCTGCACGGCGGGATGAGGTAAGCCGGAGTTGACGACGCTATACGCGATACTGATGGGCATCGATGTGTTGCTGGCCATCGCCATGGTGGGGTTCATCCTGTTGCAGCACGGCAAGGGCGCGGACGCGGGAGCCGCCTTCGGCAGTGGCGCATCCGCCACGGTGTTCGGGGCTCGCGGCTCGGGTTCGTTTCTGACCCGCACAACGGCAGTCCTCGCGGCGGCGTTCTTCATCAACAGCCTTACCCTTGCGTATCTCGCCCGGCAGACCCCGGTCGCCGACAGCGTGATCGAAGCCGCTGCCCCGGCAGGGGAACCGGTCGCCGGACCCGACACGCTGCCGGCTTCGGGGGAAGCGGACGTCCCCTTGGGCGCATCGTCGGACATCCCTGCCGATGCCCCGGACACGGTACCCGGACCGGTGACCGGGGGCTCGGGTGGTCTGGATGACGTCCCGAGGTAACTGATTGTTCAGCGGGGAATTTTATTCCGTCCGCTGGGGTTCTCGAAGGAGTTTTCCGGCGTATGCATGCAAGAATAAGCGGCGCTGATGGAGAGATAATTACGAACCATTAGAAAGGTTCAAGCCGATGTGGTGGAATTGGTAGACACGCTGTCTTGAGGGGGCAGTGGCGAAAGCCGTGCCGGTTCGACTCCGGCCATCGGCACCAACGGTTCTGCAGGGACGCGAGGAACATCGCAGTCATAAGGTCGTCCAAATAGTCATCCTGCAGGTTTCGTGTCAAGGGGCACGCCTCACCCTTAGATCGGCTGTACGCCGGTTCGCTCCGTGGTCTCAAGATGCTCGCAGAATATTTGCCAATCCTGATCTTCCTGGTGATCGCCCTCGCCATCGGTATCGTGGCGATCTCGCTGGGCGCCATGCTCGGACCGAGGCGGCCGGACCCGGCAAAGGACTCTCCCTACGAATGCGGGTTTGAGGCCTTCGAGGATGCACGGATGAAATTCGACGTGCGTTATTACCTCGTCGCCATCCTGTTCATCATTTTCGATCTGGAAATCGCGTTTCTCTTCCCCTGGGCCGTTGCACTGGACAGTATTGGCCTGTTCGGCCTGCTTGCGATGGCGCTGTTTCTGACCGTGCTCATCGTCGGGTTCGTCTACGAGTGGAAGAAGGGGGCTCTGGAATGGGAATAGAAGGGGTACTCGAGAGAGGGTTCGTTACCACGAGCGCGGACAAGCTGATCAACTGGGCACGTACCGGTTCGATGTGGCCGGTCAGCTTCGGGCTTGCCTGCTGCGCCGTCGAGATGATGCATGCGGGGGCGTCGCGGTACGATCTCGACCGGTTCGGGATGCTGTTCCGCCCCAGCCCGAGGCAATCCGACGTCATGATCGTGGCCGGTACCCTGGTCAACAAGATGGCCCCGGCGCTTAGGAAGGTCTACGATCAGATGGCCGAGCCTCGCTGGGTCATTTCGATGGGGTCCTGCGCCAACGGCGGTGGTTATTACCACTACTCCTACTCCGTGGTCAGGGGCTGTGACCGTATCGTGCCGGTCGATGTCTATGTGCCCGGATGCCCTCCCACACCCGAAGCGCTACTTTTCGGGATCCTCCAACTGCATAACAAGATCAGGAACACGAACACCATTGCCCGCTAGTGACAGTCAACGCGGGTTCTTTCGTCATACATGGCAGCCCTCGGGTCACCACGTAATCCGTCGGTCTGACGTGAAGACGGTTCGAGAACCCCGTGTCGCTGGTGGCGATGTGGGCAGCCTATGAGTGAACGACAGGACAAACTCGCCTCGCAACTCGAGGCCGCGTTCGGGAATGCGCTGGGAACCTGCAGGATCGAGCGAGGCAAGCTGATCCTGGAGGTCGCGCCCGCGAACCTGATCGAGGTCGGCATGCGCCTGCGTGACGAGTTCGAGTTCGACATGCTGATGGACGTGGCCGGTATCGACTACCTGTCCTTCGGGATCGGCGAGTGGTCTACGGAAACCTCTACGGGGGAGGGCTTCAGCCGTGGGGTGGAGAAGACCAGTTTCGGGCGGTTCTCGTTTCATGATGCACCGTCGATTCCCCGCAGCGACCGCCCACGTTTTGCTTCCGTTTACCAATTGCTGTCCATTGCACGCAACGCGCGTGCGATACTTCGATGTCACTGCGAGGACGACGATTTCCCGATGATGCCATCGGTCACGAAGATCTGGAATTCGGCGAACTGGTACGAGCGCGAGGCGTTCGATCTCTACGGCATCGTTTATGAGGGTCATCCCGACCTGCGCCGCCTGCTTTCGGACTATGGATTCATCGGGCACCCGTTTCGCAAGGATTTCCCGCTGGTCGGGAATGTGGAGATGCGTTTCGATCCCGAACAGGGACGCGTGGTCTACGAACCGACCTCCATCGAGCCACGGGTGCTTGTCCCCAAGGTGATTCGCGACCATCACCGGGACATCGATGCCGAATCCGAATCCGAATCCGAATCGGAGGGCGGGCGGAATGCCTGAGATTCGCAACTTCACGATGAATTTCGGTCCCCAGCATCCGGCGGCGCACGGCGTGCTGCGGCTCGTGCTCGAAATGGACGGTGAAGTCATCCAGCGTGCCGATCCGCACATCGGTCTGCTGCATCGCGCGACCGAAAAGCTGGCCGAGAGCAAGCCCTACAATCAAAGCATCGGGTACATGGATCGTCTGGACTATGTGTCCATGATGTGCAACGAACACGGCTACGTGCTCGCGATTGAGGACCTGCTCGGTATCCAGGCGCCGATCCGGGCGCAGTACATCCGGGTGATGTTCGACGAGATCACACGGATCCTGAATCATCTGCTCTGGCTCGGGTCCCACGCCCTGGACGTGGGTGCGATGACCGTATTCCTGTACGCGTTCCGCGAGCGAGAGGACCTGATGGACTGCTACGAGGCCGTCTCCGGTGCGCGTCTGCATGCGACCTACTATCGCCCCGGTGGCGTCTATCGGGACCTTCCCGGCGAGATGCCCCGGTACGCGGAGAGTCGCTGGAGATCCCCCAGGGACGTCGAACGTCTTAACCAGGCCCGTCAGGGATCGTTGCTGGATTTCATTGAGGAGTTCACCGGTCGATTTCCCGCCTGCGTCGATGAGTACGAGACGCTGCTGACCGACAACCGGATCTGGAAGCAGCGGACCGTCGGCATCGGGACCGTATCGCCGGAGCGCGCCAAACAACTGGGATTCAGCGGCCCCATGCTGCGCGGTTCCGGTGTGGAGTGGGACCTGAGGAAGAAGCAGCCCTACGAGGTCTACAACTCGCTGGATTTCGACATACCCGTCGGCGTCAACGGCGATTGCTACGATCGCTACCTGGTACGCATCGAGGAGATGAGGCAATCCAACGCCATCGTCCGCCAGTGCGTGGACTGGCTGCGGGCGAATCCCGGTCCGGTGATGCACGAGGACCACAAGATCACGCCGCCTGAACGCGAGGAGATGAAGGCGGACATGGAGTCGCTGATCCATCACTTCAAGCTGTTCACCGAGGGTTACTGCCTGCCGGAAGGCGAGACCTATGCAGCGGTGGAACATCCGAAGGGCGAATTCGGGGTTTATCTGGTTTCCGACGGCGCCAACAAACCCTATCGGGTGAAGATACGCGCGCCGGGTTTCGCCCACCTGGCGGCGCTGGACGAGATGTCGCGGGGACACATGCTCGCCGATGTCGTGGCGATCATCGGGACACAGGACATCGTCTTCGGGGAGATTGATCGCTGATGAGCGCACAGACCCACAAGGTGCCGGGCCCGGACGGACTTTCCGAGCACGTCAGGCAGGAGATCGACACCTGGCTCGAACGCTACCCGGAAGACCGCAAACAATCCGCGGTGCTCGCCGCGCTGCGCGCGGTGCAACATGAGAACGCATACCTGAGCCCGGACTCCATGAAGGCCGTGGCGGCCTACCTGGGACTGTCCGACATCGCGGTGTTCGAGGTAGGTTCGTTCTATTCCATGTTCAACATCGAACCCGTCGGCCGGCACGAAATCTCCGTCTGCACGAACGTCTCGTGCATGCTTCGGGGTGCGGACGAGATCGTCGCGCATCTCGAGGACCGGCTGGGCGTCAAGCTCGGCGGATCGACCCCGGACGGCAAATTCTTCCTCAAGCGCGAGGAGGAGTGTCTGGCGGCCTGTTGCGGCGCCCCGATGATGCAGATCGATCACGTCTACCACGAGAACCTCACCCCGGAACGGGTGGATCAACTCCTGGACGAACTGGATTGAACCGATGACCGAGCAAGTCTGCTACGCGACACTCTCCAAAGAGGAGCCCTGGAGCTACGAGACCTACCTCTCGCTCGGGGGTTATCGGGCCTGGCGAGATATCCTCGAGAAGAAGACCTCGCCAGAGGAGATCATCGAGGAGGTCAAGGCATCCGGTTTGCGGGGTCGTGGTGGTGCGGGTTTCCCCACCGGGTTGAAGTGGAGCTTTATGCCGCGCAAGTCCGGGGCCCAGAGCTATATCGTCTGCAATTCGGACGAGTCGGAGCCGGGCACCTGCAAGGACCGCGACATCCTGCGTTTCAACCCGCATGCCCTGGTGGAGGGTATGGCGATCGCCGGGTACGCGATCGGCGCGACCGTGGGTTACAACTACATGCGCGGAGAGTTCCTCGACGAGCCCTACGAGCGTTTTTCCCGGGCGCTGCGGGAGGCCTACGAACAGGGCCTGCTTGGAAAGGACATCCTGGGTTCGGGTGTGGATTTCGATCTCTATGGTTCGCTCGGGGCCGGTGCCTACATCTGCGGCGAGGAGACGGCGTTGCTTGAGTCCCTTGAGGGCAAGAAGGGTCTGCCCCGCTTCAAGCCGCCGTTTCCTGCGAACTACGGGCTGTACGGGCGACCGACGACCATCAATAACACCGAAACCCTGTCTTCGGTGCCGGCTATCATGCGCAACGGCGGGCAGTGGTTCGCCGACCTGGGGATTCCCAACAATGGCGGCGTAAAATGCTTCTCTGTCTCGGGGCACGTGGAACGGCCAGGCAACTACGAGGTCCCTCTCGGCACACCGTTTCCGGAACTGCTCGAGATGGCCGGCGGGATCTGGAAGGGCAGGACGCTCAAGGCGGTAATCCCCGGCGGCTCCTCGGTGCCGGTGCTTTCCGCCGATGCGATGATGGGCTGCACCATGGACTATGACTCGATCGCCAAGGCCGGATCCATGCTCGGCTCGGGGGCGGTCATCGTCATGGACGAGATCACCGACATGGTGCAGGTGCTGCGAAGGATATCTCGGTTCTATTTCTCGGAATCCTGCGGGCAGTGTACGCCCTGTCGCGAAGGCACCGGCTGGCTGTACCGGATGTTGACCCGGATCGTGGACGGCCGGGGGAGGCCGGAAGATCTGGTGCGCCTCGAAGACGTCGCGCACAAGATCGAGGGCAGAACGATCTGCGCGCTCGGCGATGCGGCCGCGATGCCGGTATGGAGCTTCGTCAAGCAATTCCGGCCGGAGTTCGGGTACTACATCGAGCACGGTCACAGCATGCTGGACAACGGCGCGCGAGACGCGGCATGAGACGTGTGGGCGCTGGCAAGGATACGGGCTGCGGGGACACATGAGCGAGGAAAGGGTCAGTATCGAGGTCAACGGCGTCCCCCTGCAGGTGCGCAAGGGCGCCATGCTGATCGAGGTGACGGACGAGGCGGGCATCGACGTGCCGCGCTTCTGCTATCACAAGAAACTGTCGGTCGCCGCCAATTGCCGCATGTGTCTGGTGGAGGTCGAACGCGCGCCCAAGCCCATGCCGGCCTGCGCGACCCCGGTGACCGAGGGGATGAAGGTATTTACCCGTTCGCCCAAGGCGATCGCCGCTCAAAAGGCCACCATGGAGTTTCTGCTCATCAATCACCCGCTGGACTGCCCGGTATGCGACCAGGGCGGGGAGTGCGAATTGCAGGATGTCGCCATGGGCTACGGCGAGGACGTTTCGCGCTATAGCGAGAGCAAGCGCGCCGTCAGGGATAAGGATATCGGACCCCTGATCGCAACGGATATGACGCGCTGCATCCATTGCACGCGATGCGTGCGTTTCGGCGATGAGATCGCGGCGCTACGCGAACTGGGCGCGACCGGCCGCGGTGAGTTCTTGGAAATCGGTACCTATGTCGAGAAGGCCGTGAGTTCGGAACTCTCCGGCAACGTCATCGACCTGTGTCCGGTCGGGGCCCTGACCGCCAAACCGTCCCGCATGGGCGCACGGGCCTGGGAACTGCTGCAACATGCCGCGGTTTCCCCGCATGATGGTGTGGGATCGAATCTGTTCGTCCATACCAGCCGCGGAAAGGTGGTACGGGTCGTGCCGCGAGAGAACGAGGCCGTCAACGAGACCTGGATCTCCGATAGGGACCGTTTCAGCTATCAGGGTCTGTACAGCGAGGATCGTGTGGCGAACCCGATGGTGAAGCGCGACGGTGAATGGCAGACCGTCGACTGGCAGACCGCGCTGGACGCGATGGCCGATGGCCTGCGAAGCGTCCCCTGCGGGGAGGTCGGGGCGCTGCTATCACCGAATGCGACGACCGAGGAGATGTTCCTGCTCCAGAAACTGCTCCGAGGGATCGGTTCAAGCCGGATCGAACACCGCTTGCGTCAGTCCGATTTCAGTGACGAGGCCCATGCTCCGCTGTTTCCCTGGCTGGGACAGACCATCGCCGATCTGGAGTCGGTCGACGCCTTTCTGCTCGTCGGTTCCTGGGTTCGCAAGGAGCAGCCGATCCTCGCCCACCGATTGCGCAAGGCGGTCGCCCGCGGTGCAGGGGCGATGGTCGTCAATCCGCGCGATTTCGAGTTTCTCTTCCCGCTCGAGGAGCGGGTGATTTCCGCACCCCAGGATATGGTCGCGGCGCTGGCCCGAATCGCCAGGGCCGCGCTCGACGGTTCGGGAAACAAGGCTCCCACCGTACTGAAGTCATTGCTGGAGGGGGCGGAACCCGACGAGGTGTCCCGAAGGATCGCCGCCCGGCTGACCGAGGCGGGGGGATCGACGCTGCTGCTCGGCCCCATGGCGATGAATCATCCAGCCTTTTCCGTGCTACGGGCGCTGGGTGCACTGATCGCGGAGCAATCCGGGGCGGAACTGGGTTATCTCGCCGAAGGGGCCAATGCCGCCGGGGCGTGGCTTGCCGGTTGTGTACCCCATCGATTGAGCGGCGGGCGAGAGAATGCCGATGCCGGAGGGCGCCGCGTGCGGGAGATGATCGACGATCTCACGGCCTGTGTCCTGCTGTCGGTGGAGCCGGAGTTCGACTGCGACGATCCGGCAGGTGTCCTGCGATCGCTCGCGGGCAAGGCGTTCGTCGCGGCCCTGGCACCCTATGCGAGCGAGCGGACGCGGGCCTACGCCGATGTGATCCTGCCCATCGCCGCGTTCGCGGAGACCTCGGGAACCTTCGTCAACAGCGAGGGACGCTGGCAGAGTTTCAACGGGGCCGGTTCGCCGCCCGGCGAGGCGAGACCGGGATGGAAGGTGCTTCGGGTGCTCGGCAACGCCTTGGATCTCGAAGGCTTCGGATATCAGTCCTCCGCCCAGGTACTGGAGGAGATCCGGTCCGAGTTTCCGATGGAGCTGGAATTCAGCAACCGGCTCCCCACCGCCCACGAGCCCGGGACATTCGAATTCAACGGGGAACTGTTCCGGGCCTTCGGTACGCCCATTTACGCAACCGATGCCGTCGTACGGCGGGCGGCCGCGTTGCAGCAGACGGAAGACGCGGCGCCGGCAACCGTTTCACTGAATCCGGGGCAGGCGAAAACCCTGGCGCTGGCTGACGCGGAGTGGGTATTGGTGACGCAGAATGGCGGCACCGAGAAGCTGCGCCTGGAGATCGATGATTCGGTCCCCGACGGATGCGCCTGGATCCCGGCCGGTATGCCCGGGACCGAGACGCTGGGCATGGGATTCGGCCCTTTGAAGCTGGAGAGGGGCTGAACGCAGATGACGGAATTCCTCACCTCCCAGTGGATGTCGATTCCAGTCGATATCCGGACCGTAGCCCTCATCGTCGGCAAGATCGTCCTGATCCTCATTCCGCTGATGCTGAGTGTGGCGTATCTGACCTTTGCCGAAAGGAAGATTATCGGCTACATGCAGATCCGTATCGGGCCCAATCGTGTCGGCCCGAAAGGCTGGTTGCAGCCCATTGCGGACGCGGTCAAGTTGTTGTTCAAGGAAATCGTTATCCCGACGAATGCCAACCGGGCGCTGTTCCTCGCCGCACCGCTGCTCGCCCTGGGTCCGGCACTCGCGGCCTGGGCCGTGATACCGTTCAACGACGGCTGGGTGCTGTCGGATATCAATGCCGGGCTGCTGTATGTACTGGCACTCACCTCGATCGGTGTCTACGGCGTCATCATTGCGGGCTGGGCATCCAATTCGAAGTACGCGCTGCTGGGAGCGATGCGCTCCGCGGCGCAGATCGTGGCCTATGAGATCGCGATGGGATTCGCGCTGGTCGCGGTGCTCATGCCGGCAGGAAGTCTCAACTTCGGTGATATCGTCAGGGCGCAGCAGGGAAGCATCCTGCACTGGTACTGGTTGCCACTGCTGCCGATCTTTCTGGTCTATTTCATCTCGGGTGTCGCCGAGACCAACCGTGCACCATTCGACGTGGCGGAAGGAGAATCAGAGATCGTCGCCGGTTTCCACGTCGAGTATTCCGGGATGGGATTTGCCGTATTCTTCCTCGCCGAATATGCCAACATGATCCTGATCGGGGCGCTCACCGCGTTGCTGTTCTTTGGCGGCTGGCTGTCGCCGTTCGAGGGGGTGCTGCCCGCCTCGGCGATGGAGATTCCCGTACTCGGTACGTTCCTCGGTGGCGGGCTGCACTGGTTCGTCTTCAAGACGGCTTTCTTTCTGTTCTGTTTTCTCTGGTTCCGGGCGACGTTTCCGCGTTACCGCTATGACCAGATCATGCGTTTGGGCTGGAAGGTGCTGATCCCCGTCACGCTGGTGTGGATCTTCGTCGAGGGCGCGGCGATCGCGCTGAATATTGGCCCCTGGTTCGACTGAGGGAGCGGATCGTCATGATGGCGTCGGTGAAGCATTTTTTTCAGAGCTTTCTCCTGCTGGAACTGCTGAAGGGCATGCGCCTGACGGGATATCGGCTGTTCACCCGCAAGTTTACGGTCCAGTATCCGGAGGAGCAGGCGCCGCGATCGCCGCGGTTCCGCGGTCTGCATGCCCTGCGCAGATATCCCAACGGCGAGGAGCGCTGCATTGCGTGCAAACTGTGCGAGGCCGTGTGCCCCGCGCTGGCCATCACCATCGACTCCGAGGAGCGCGAGGACGGTACCCGGCGGACCACGCGATACGATATCGATCTGTTCAAGTGCATCTATTGCGGGTTCTGCGAGGAGGCCTGCCCGGTGGACTCCATCGTCGAGACGCGGATAGACGACTACCACTTCGAGAATCGGGGAGAGCAGATCATGACCAAGGACAAGCTGCTCGCGATCGGCGACAAGTACGAAGCACAGATCGCCGCGGACAGGGCCGCGGATGCGGCCTACCGCTAGGAAAGGCCTGATGCATGGTGTGCGCTCCGTGAGTCGGCGATGCCTCCGGAACAGGACAACAGGACATGAATTCCTATGAGTTTTACTGAGGTCGTTTTTTTTGTCTTCGCCTCGATCATGGTGCTGTCGGCGCTGCGTATGATCACCGTGCGCAACCCGGTTCTCGCGGCGTTGTTTCTCGTCCTCACCTTTTTTTCGGGCGCGGCGATCTGGCTGCTTGCCGAAGCCGAGTTTCTCGCAATCGTACTGGTCCTCGTCTACGTGGGCGCCGTGATGGTCCTGTTTCTGTTCGTGGTCATGATGCTCGACATCAACATCGCGCGGATGAGAGAGGGATTCATCAAGTATCTTCCGGTCGGTGTGTTCGTGGCGATCGTGCTGCTCGTCGAGATGGTGCTCGTGGTGGGGGCGAAGACCTTCGATGACTCGAGCGCGCCGGTCCCGGCACCCGAGGGATTCGACAATACCCAAGCCCTGGGCAGCGTACTCTATACGGAGTACGTCTATCCGTTCGAGATTGCCGCCGTGATCCTGCTGGTCGCCATTGTCGCGGCGATCGCGCTGACGCTCAGGAAGCGACCCGAGACCCGGTACCAGAATCCGGCCAGGCAGGTCCGCGTGAAACGGGAAGACCGGGTCAGGTTGGTCAAGATGGAAGGGGAGCGTTCCTGAACGCAAGTGCCCGGTCGAGAAGCATGGCGAGGATCCGTGGAGGTTCCGCGGCGGTTCCTAGAGGTTGAACAAGACGAACGGGATCCGGCGGGCCGGATTCGACATTCCGTTGATGGGAAGGGATAGGGATTCACGATGGTTCCTCTGGCTAATTTTCTGGTGCTCGGCGCCGTACTTTTTGCACTCAGCGTGGCGGGAATCTTCCTGAACCGGAAGAACGTCATCATTCTGCTGATGTCGATCGAATTGATGCTGCTGGCGGTCAATACCAATTTCGTCGCCTTCTCCTACTATTCGAGCGACATGGCGGGACAGGTGTTCGTCTTCTTCGTCCTGACGGTCGCCGCGGCGGAGGCCGCGATCGGCCTGGCGATCGTGGTGCTGCTGTTCCGCAACCGCGGCACCATCAATGTCCAGGATCTGGACTCGATGAAGGGTTAGAGGCATGGAAGGGATCTATCTCGCAATTCCCCTGGCCCCTTTGGTCGGCTCCATCGCCGCGGGCCTCTTCGGGCGGCAGATCGGCCGCACCGGCGCGCACACGGTCACGATCCTGGGCGTGGCGATCTCCTTCATGCTGTCGCTGATCGTGTTCTGGCACTTCGCGTTGAAGGGTGCGGAACCCTTCAACGGTCCCGTGTACACGTGGCTGGTCAGCGAGGGTGTCACCTTCAGCATCGGTTTTCTCATCGACCAGCTCACCGCGTTGATGCTCGTTGTCGTGACGTTCGTCTCGCTGATGGTGCACATCTACACCATCGGATACATGAGCGACGATCCCGGATACCAGCGTTTTTTCAGTTACATCGCCCTGTTCACCTTCTCGATGCTGATGCTGGTGATGTCCAACAACTTCCTGCAGCTGTTCTTTGGCTGGGAGGCGGTGGGCCTGGTGTCTTATCTGCTGATCGGTTTCTGGTACACGCGCGAGTCGGCGATCTATGCCGGTCTCAAGGCGTTCCTGGTCAACCGCGTGGGTGATTTCGGCTTCCTGCTGGGTATCGGGGCGGTACTGGCCTATACCGGTTCCATGGACTACGCAACCGTATTCGGCCAGGCCGAAGCCGTCTCCAGGGAGACCATCTCCATCTTCCCGGGGTCGGAGTGGTCTGCGATTACGGTCATCTGTCTCCTTCTGTTCGTCGGGGCGATGGGTAAGTCCGCGCAGATGCCGCTGCATGTCTGGCTGCCGGACTCGATGGAGGGCCCCACCCCCATCTCCGCGCTGATCCACGCGGCGACCATGGTGACCGCGGGCGTTTTCATGGTGGCCCGGATGTCACCCCTTTTCGAGTACAGCCAGGTGGCGCTCGGGGTCGTCCTGGTCATCGGATCGCTCACGGCGTTCTTCATGGGTCTGGTTGGTATCGTGCAGAACGACATCAAACGGGTCATCGCCTATTCGACGCTGTCTCAGCTCGGCTACATGACCGCGGCCCTGGGGGCCTCCGCCTATGCCGCCGGTATCTTCCATCTCATGACGCACGCGTTCTTCAAGGCGCTGCTGTTCCTGGCGGCCGGGTCGGTGATCGTCGCCATGCACCACGAGCAGGACATGCGCAAGATGGGCGGACTCAGGAAGTACATGCCGATCACCTACTGGACCTCGGTGGTCGGCTCGCTGGCACTGGCGGGCATCCCGATCTTCGCGGGTTTCTTTTCCAAGGACACGATCATCGAGGCGGTCCACCTTTCCGAGGCGCCGGGTGCCACACTCGCCTACTGGCTCGTGCTGATCTCGGTCTTCGTCACCGCCCTGTATACGTTTCGTCTGCTGTTCATGGTCTTCCACGGAACCGGGCGGATGGACGAGCACACGCGTTCGCATCTGCATGAGACGCCCGCCGTCGTGACCGTGCCGCTGATCATGCTCGCCATCCCCTCGGTGCTGGCGGGATTCGTCATCGGCCCGCTCATCTTCGGCGGTTTCTTCGGTGACTCGATCGTGGTACATCCGGACCACAACGTGCTGGCGCATCTCGGCGAGCACTACCACGGTGTGTGGCCCTTCGTGTTGCATGGCCTGATGGCTCCCCCGTTCTGGCTGGCGCTGGCCGGTATCGCCACGGCCTGGGTTTTCTTCTACTGGCGGCCGGAGCTGGCCGAACGGGCGAAATCCCGTCTGGCACTGCCGTATCGCATCCTGGTTAGCAAATACGGTTTCGACGAGTTCAACGAGTTTTTCTTCGCCGGTGGGGCGCGCGGAATCGGCAAGGCCCTGTGGAAGGGTGGCGATGTGTTCTTCATCGACGGTCTGCTGGTCAACGGGTCGGCAAGAGCCGTCGGCTGGGTGTCCGGGCGGATTCGCGGGATCCAGACCGGGTATCTGTATCACTACGCTTTCGCGATCATCATCGGTTTGATCGTGTTTCTGGCGAGGTTTCTGTTTTCTGGATAAGGGCCGTGGGTCCGGGCCCGGTGCGGCTGCACCGATGGCCGATTGACGACATGGGAAAGTATAATGCTTGAGTGGCCTGTGCTCAGCCTGTTGATCTGGATACCCATCCTGGGTGGGTTTCTCGTCATAGCGGTGGGAGACAAGGGAAACGGTGCCCGGCGTATCGCGCTCGCCGTGTCTGTGCTGACCTTCGCGTTGAGTCTCATCCTGTTCACGGATTTCGACCGGTCCACGCACGAGATGCAGTTCGTCGAAATGCTGCACTGGATCAGCGCCTTCAATATCAACTACCACCTCGGCGTCGACGGGATCTCCGTGCCCCTGATCATCCTGACCACGTTCACGACCATTCTGGTCGTCATGGCGGGCTGGGAGGTTATCCAGTATCGCGTGTCGCAGTACATGGCCACGTTCCTGGTGATGGAAGGTCTGATGATCGGGGTGTTCTGCGCGCTTGACTCGATCCTGTTCTACATCTTCTTCGAGGCCATGCTGGTGCCGATGTTTCTCATCATCGGGATCTGGGGCGGACCGAACCGGGTGTACGCGACCCTCAAGTTCTTTCTGTATACGTTTCTCGGGTCGGTGTTCATGCTGGTCGCGCTGGTCTACATGTATTCCAAATCCGGCAGCTTCGGCATACTCGATTACCACGGCCTCAAGCTGGGGATGACCGAGCAGGTCCTGATCTTTCTGGCGTTTCTGGCGGCGTTCGCGATCAAGGTTCCCATGTGGCCGGTGCACACCTGGTTGCCGGACGCCCACGTAGAGGCGCCGACCGGCGGATCGGTGATCCTGGCGGCGATTCTGCTCAAGATCGGCGGCTATGGTTTCCTGCGGTTCAGTCTGCCGATCACGCCGGACGCCAGTCATAGCCTGGACTGGCTGATCATTCTCATGTCCCTGGTCGCCGTCGTGTACATCGGCTTCGTCGCGCTGGTGCAGCAGGACATGAAGAAGCTGATCGCCTATTCGTCGATTGCGCACATGGGATTCACGACCCTCGGCATCTTCGTCGTCTTCAGTATCCTTGACCGAACCGGCGGGACCTCCGGTGCCACCCTGGGGATGGAGGGAGGGATCGTCCAGATGATCTCCCACGGGTTCATCTCCGGGGCGCTGTTCCTGTGCGTGGGCGTTCTCTATGATCGCGTGCACAGCCGTCAGATCGGAGACTACGGCGGTGTGGTCAATACCATGCCGGTGTTCGCCTCGTTTTTCGTGCTGTTCGCGCTGGCCAACTCCGGATTGCCCGGCACCTCCGGGTTTGTCGGTGAGTTCATGGTTATTCTGTCCAGTTTCAAGGCGAATTTCTGGTTTGCCTTCCTCGCGGCAACGACCTTGATACTCGGCGCCGCCTATTCGTTGTGGCTGGTCAAACGGGTGGTTTTCGGCAACGTGGCGAACCGGAACGTGGAGGGCCTGCAGGACATCAATCGTCGCGAGTTCATCGTACTGGGTTCCCTCGCAGCGGTAGTGCTGCTGTTCGGCATCTGGCCGGCGCCACTGGTCGACCTGATGGCTGCCAGCGTGGAGCATCTCGTTCAGCACGTCACCGTTTCGAAACTTTAGATTTCCGGATATACATGAACCAGTTCCAATCCGACATCCTGATGGTCGTCCCCGAGTTGTTCATGCTCGGCATGATCTGCTTGATACTCGTCGTCGATCTGTTCCTCGAGGAATCGCGACGGGACCTGACCTACTGGCTGTCCGTGCTGACGCTTGTAGGCGCGTTCGTTCTCACGGCAACGATGTTCAGTTTCGGTGAGGGAAATCGGCTGGGATTCGGTGGTCAGTTCGTCATGGACGACATGGCCGTCCTGCTCAAGTCCTCGATCTATCTGATCATGATCGCGGTGTTCGTCTACTCGCGACCCTACCTCAAGGACCGGGAGTTGTTTCGCGGTGAGTACTATGTCCTGGGTCTGTTCGGTGTCCTGGGCATGATGATCATGGTTTCGGCTCACAATTTCCTGACCATCTACCTGGGACTGGAATTGCTCGCGCTGTCGCAATACGCGCTGGTGGCGATTTCACGTGACTCGGGCGTGGCGAGCGAGGCCGCGGTCAAGTACTTCGTCCTCGGTGCGATCGCCTCGGGCATGCTGCTGTACGGCATGTCGATACTGTATGGCCTGTCCGGCAGTCTCGACCTGGCGGAGATCAGTAACTATCTGGCGACGAATACGGGAAAGAATCTCTACATGGCGTTCGGGCTCTCGTTCGTCGTCGTGGGTGTGGGGTTCAAACTTGGAGCGGTCCCGTTTCATATGTGGGTGCCGGACGTCTATCACGGGGCACCGACCTCCGTGACGCTCTATATCGGTTCGGCGCCGAAGATCGCGGCGTTCGCGATGGTCATCCGATTGCTGGTTGAAAGCATGGGCAGCCTGTTTGCCGACTGGCACCAGATGCTCGTGGTGCTCGCGGCCCTCTCGATGGCCATCGGCAACGTCATCGCGATCGCGCAATCGAACATCAAGCGTATGCTGGCCTATTCCACCATTGCACACGTCGGCTTCATTCTGATGGGAATCCTGGCGGGAACGCCCGAAGGATATTCAGCGGCCATGTTCTACGCCATCGTCTACGCCATCATGGCCGCCGGCGGGTTCGGCATGATTCTGGTCCTCAGCCGGCAGGGATTCGAGCCGGAGAACATCGAGGACTTCAAAGGGCTCAATGACCGAAGTCCGTGGTTCGCATTCATCATGCTCCTGTTGATGTTCTCCATGGCCGGTGTTCCCCCGACGGTGGGTTTCTACGCGAAATTCAGCGTCATTCAGGCAGCTGTTCGTGTGGACCTCGTATGGCTGGCGGTCTATGCCGTCGTGTTTTCGGTGGTCGGGGCGTTCTACTACCTGCGGGTAGTGAAATTGATGTACTTCGACAAGTCGGACGATGACACCGTCATTGCTCCCGTAACCGACGCCGGGGTCGTGATGAGCGCCAACGGACTGTTGATGCTGATCCTGGGTCTGTTCCCCGGGGGATTGATGGCGCTTTGTGCCAACGCCACCAACTGGTAAGGCATGCGAGGGACGCGCCGGTCCGGTCCGGCGCGTCGCAGTCGCACGCGCTTGCGATGTGATTGGCGCGATGCGCATCCGATGATCGATCGGCAAGGGTGAATTGTCTGCCTTTGCCGATTGCATTCCCCGTGATCCATACGTACAATTCGTCCTTCTGTTGCGGGGTGGAGCAGTCTGGCAGCTCGTCGGGCTCATAACCCGAAGGTCGCAGGTTCAAATCCTGCCCCCGCTACCAGTCTTGGAAGCAATTGCCACCTGTTGTCCCAACAATCCCGCGTAGTTTCCAGCCAGGATCGCCGTCAGGCCGCCGGATTCCGGCACTCGACGGATCTCACCGCCCACGAGCTGCCGCACAGTATTTCACGGGCGCGGTCCACATCCATACGCAGATTCTCCTTGAGCTGCTCGCGAATGCCGGCGAGCAGGCGCTCCTCGAGGCGCTTGCGGGTCACGGTGAGTTCCATGTCGCAAACAGCCCGTCCGCGATTGCGGTGGATGGTGCAGCCATAGCGGCGGGCGTCGATCATGGCCATGGGTCCGCCGCAGGCGCCGCAGACCGCGATCCCGGAGAACAGGTGCCGCGGCGGCGCGGCGTCGTCAACGGCGCAGTGGTAAATGCTGCCGCCAGTGCACCCCTCCTTGATCTCCGGGTGCAGGGCCTTCACGGTGCGGTAGCAGCGGTTGTTCCAGAATTTCCAGGGAACGGGCAAGTTCAAGGCGCGGTAGGCGTTGGCGAGGATGGCGTTGTCGAAATCCGAGCCGTTGCCCCAGACGATGGTGTCCTCTTCGAGCCATTCCTCGAACTCGATCAGGGCGTAATCAATCTCGGTTCCCTCCTCGGCGAACTGCGCGCGAGCCGATTCGCTGCGCTGCATCCACCACAGAATGGTGCTCGGATCCATGCGCAGTCTTGCATCGACGCTGCTTTGAAGCGACACGATGCAATGGAAGCGGTCGGTAATCTCGGTATCGAAGCGCACGGCCCCGATGGCGATGATGGCCGCGTCCGCGCTGGTGCCCATGGTTTCGAGGTCGATCATGTTCCCAGTCGGCGTTTGTCGTCGGCGGGTTGTCCGTATCGTTGATCGGCCTTTCCCGCGCGGCCTTGAACGCCGCCTTGACCTCGTCCGCTGAAACGGGTTTGCCGCCGATCATCGGAGTGGCGCGCTCGAAGAAGCCGTCGTCTAGTTCCGGCGCGTCGTCTGGTTCCATTTCCCGTTCGTTATCGTTGTCGGAGGATGTCATGGCGCGGTTACGCGGCGCGAGATCTCGCCGGCGATCGCCGCGTCCTTTTCAGCCATGGTGACCTCCAGGTCGTAACCGGATTGCAGGTTCATCCAGTACGGCGGCGTGGTGCCGAGACACCGGGCCAGGCGCAAGGCCGTGTCCACGGTGTTCGAGCGGCGGCCTTTCAGGATGTTGGTGATGCGGTTGGCGGGCACGCGCAATGCGCCGGCAAGCGCATTGGCCGACAGGCCGAGCGGCTCCATGTATTCATGCAGCAGGATGTCTGCGGGGCTGGTCGGCGGGATGGCCGCGCCTCGCGGATCGACGACTTCCGAGAAATCGATTTCCCGCAAAGCCTCGCGTTTGATGCTCATGCGTTTCTTCTAACGTATTCGCGAAGGACCTCGTCCAGGCGGGTCTGCCAACCTTTTCCAGTGCCCTTGAAGTACGCCAACACCTCGGGTGAGAGGCGGATGTATATGGGTTGCTTTGTGGGTGTTTTCTGGGGGCCACGGCCCTTCAGCTTGCCCGCCTTGTATGCCTTGACGACATCGGGAACGACCTCATCGGCTGGTCGCATCTGCGCGATCTCCTCGTCGCTCAATTCACGGGCGTCGGGATCACGGGCGATTCCGGCATTGATTTCGGCATCCTCACGTTCAGTGGGGATGATGAGCTTTGTTTTCGACATAACGCTTGACCTCGCGGCGGTTTGCCTTGCGCAGGCTGATGATTCGGATGAGCTGCGCCCGGAGCGTAGACACCATGACGTGGAGACGGTTGCCGATCGGCCCATAGGCGATCAGGCGCAGTTCCTGGTCGTGATTGCGGAAATCGATTCTGATCTGTGCCTCGGTCCAGTCGAACCCTTCCGCATCGATGAAATCCACGTCATGGGTCTCGCGATTTATCTGGCGTTTGTTTTCATCCCATTCGTAATGCATACGCTTATCGTATATACAAAATATAAATATCACAAGTATCTTGTATATACGTTATGTGAGCGTGTCGACGATGTCTGATACGGCCGCGAATCCCGTGGCCGCCTATCAGGCGGTGCTGGATCAGTTGACCGCCTATGGCCTCGAGGTGGAGCACCTCGATACGACCGGGGTGTTGCGGTCGGGTGCGCCACCGCGAGGACAAGCGCGGCCGCAAGGCCGGCTGGTACGTGGCGCACGAGTTCACGACCAGCGCCTGGGCGCGTACCGATCACCGGGGCCTTCGGCTGGTGGCGGGACGATTGGGGGAAGGAAGGGTCAGGTCTTGCAATATAACATTTCGGTCTGCGCCCGACAACGGTAGGACGGGTAATTCGCAGCCGAGTGTTATTATGCGAGACCTGACCCCGTGTATACTCAAGTCCCTGCCGTGCCGGGTCATCCTCTCCGGCTACCCGTCCACCCTGTATGACGGCATGCTGGAAGATTGGAACTGCGTGGCACTACAGACCATGACCTGGGGCGGCCCGCGCACGGAGAAGCTCTGGTACAACTACGACATCGACCGCGCGCACTGGGCCACCTACGCGGGAAAGGACTTCACCGATCGCCAGCGCATCAAGCGCAAGGCCGAACGTTGGGCAAAGAATTACCAGGCGCTACCCCCCCCGGTGAACGGCTCGCTCTGTTGGCGGCAATCATGGCGGTGGAGACGGATTAACGACGTGACAGCCCCCGCCGTGAAGGGCAATGGACTGCCCGGCCCGGACAAGGCAGGGCTGGAGAACTGCCCAAGGCCAAGCTCATCGCGATAATCCTCGAACAACGCGAGTACACGCGCATCCGGCTTGAAGGAAAAGACAAGCAGATAACCGAACTGAGCGAACAGCTCGCCAAACTGCAAGGCGAGATCGACAAGGAAAAGGCCGGGCAGAAGATCAAGGACATCAACCAGCACGTCAACCAACCGACCTCGAAGAAACCGGAATGGGACAAGGACGGCTACCCGAAGCCGGCCACCAAGCACCAAAAGGAAAAAACGAACAAAAACAAACGGCGCAAAAAGCGAACCGGTTGCGGCAACCA
>JAJDOJ010000083.1 GCA_022340215.1 Gammaproteobacteria bacterium | reverse complement strand
CCTGTTCTCCCTGTTCTCCCTGTTCTCCCTGTTCTCCCTGTTCTCCCTGTTCTCCCTGTTCTCCCTGTTCTCCCTGTTCTCCCTGTTCTCCCTGCTCTCCCTGCTCTCCCTGCTCTCCCTGCTCTCCCTGCTCTCCCTGCTCTCCCTGCTCTCCCTGCTGCTCCTGTTTCTTCAGCAGGGACTCGACGAGTTCCCTGTTGAAGCGGGCGTCCTCGTTGCCGGGGTCTTCGGCCAGAGCCTGATCATACGCGGCAAGGGCGTCGCGCAGTTTTCCGTCCCGGGCCAGCGCATTTCCCCGGTTATAGTGAGCGTCGGGATCGTCCTCGGCCGCGAATCCCTCCGCCGCGCCGGTGTATTGTCCGCTCTGATAGCGCGCGGCCGAACGCCATCGCGGGTCTTCGAACAACTCGGCCGCCGTTTCGGGGTCTCCCCGCACCAAGGCATCCTCAGCGCGCTGATCGGGACGCCACCACAGGGCCTCCCATTCGAAGGCCTGCGCGGGTGTCACGGGTATCATCGGCACGAACAGCAGGCAGACCAGCCATCCCCGCCGAAACCCCGCGGCCGCCAGCAGGACGAGCGGCGCGAGCAGCCAGCCGCCCCGGTCGACCCAGCGCTCACCGCCCGTTCCCTGCCGACGCGCGTCATCGATCTCCCGGGAAGGTCCGGAATCCAGCACACCCGCCAGGTCTTCGTCGCCCGGTGTCAGACGCTGGTACTCCCCACCTCCAGCGCGTGCCACACGCCGCATGAATTCCTCGTCGAAGACCGCCATGCGCGGTACGTCCTCAGATCCGACCTCGAATCCACCTTCGGCCCCCGGCACGGGGACGGCACTGTCGCCCGCCACACCGATCAGCGAAACCCGAACCCCGTTCCCGGCGAGTTGATGCGCCGTGGCGAGGGTATCCGCCCCGTCCGCGACGCCGTCGGACAACAACAGGATCTCGCCGTCCTTCGCCCCGGCGTTTTCGAGCAGTTCGGCCGCCATCCTCATGGCCGGCGCCCCACGATCGCCTCGTGCCGGAATGATATCCACGCTGAGTGCCGGCAACATGGCCTCGATCGTGGCCGTGTCGTCGGTCAGCGGCGTGACCACATGCGGCTCACCCCCAAACACGACCAGCCCCGTCCTGCCCTCTCGACTGCGCTCAAGAATGTCCCGTAACTTGAAACGCGCGCGCTCGATCCGGCTGGGCTTCAGGTCCGAGGCGTTCATTGAGGGCGACAGGTCCAGGACGATCACCCGTGCCGCGGCCGCCCGATAGACCGGCATCGGCTGCCGCTCCCAGGTCGGGCCGGCCAGTGCCGTCACGGTGAGCAGCCAGGACGCGGCAAGCAGCCAGAGGCCCCAGCTCCGCCGTGCGCCTCCCGCCCCCATCAGCAGGTGCGGCAACAGCTCGGCGTCGCAGACCCTGAGCCACCGTGAACGGTCCCCTTTCCGCGTCCAGACCGCGAACAGCAAACCAGCGACGGGAAGCAGGGCCAGAAACCAGGCAGGCCGCAGGAAATGAAAATCCCCGAAGTTCATCGTTCAGTGGTCCTCCATTTGAACCCGGGCCATAGCCGCAGCGCCGCAGAGACGAGACTGAGTAAAAACGCCGCAGCCAGCGGCCAGGGATACAGCGGGGTCACGGGACGCGCCACCCTTCCGGCACTTTCGACCGACTCGATGGCGTCGAGTTGCTCGTACACACCCCTCAGCGCCTCGCGGTCCGTGGCGCGGAAGTAGGTGCCCCCGGTAGTGTCCGCTATGGCACGCAGGGTCTTCTCGTCGAGGTCCGCCGACGGGTTGATCACCCGGTCTCCGAACAGGCTCGGCACCCGCATGCGATCCGCGCCGACCCCGATGGTGTAAATCGTCAAGCCCGCGCGTGCGGCGAGTGTGGCGGCCTGATCGGGCGAAACCCTTCCCGCGGTGTTTGCCCCGTCGGTCAGCAGTACCAGCACCGCGCGCTCCCCCGGCGCATCGCGCATCCGCTTGACCGCAAGCCCGATGGCGTCACCCAGGGCGGTCTGCTTGCCCGCGATACCGATGGCCGACTCGTCCAGCAGTGTACGGACCGTCGTACGGTCAAAGGTCAAGGGCGACTGCACGTAGGCCTGGCTGCCGAACAGGATCAGACCCACGCGATCACCGGCGCGCCGGGAGATGAATTCCCCGGCCACCTGCTTGACGACGTCCAACCGGCTCACCTCGTCACCGGATGGATCGAGATCCGGCGTCTCCATGCTCCCGGACACGTCGACGGCCAGCATGAGATTGCGCCCCGTCTCGGGGACCTCCGTTGCCTCCCCCAGCCACTGCGGCTGCGCTGCGGCACTCAGGAGCAGAAGCCAGATCAGGCCAGCGACCAAGGCCCGGTTCGGGTGCAGGGAGATTCGTCCGGAGGGCGAGTTCCCTTTCGCGATCTCCAACGCGAAAGGGGCAAAGAATGCACGCTCGGTCTCGTCACTTGCCGGCGGAAGCACGCGCCGCAGCAGCATCGGCAGCGGCAGCAACAGCGCGATCCACGGCCACTCGAAATGGATCACGCCGGCCTCCCCGGCCGTCCGGCACCGGGCCCGTTTCGCAGGATCCAGCGCCTCGCCTGCACGAGTAACGCGGTCCTGTCGAAGTCCGGGTCGCGACGAAACGGCGCCTCGACGAGCGCTAGCGCGGTCGGTTTACCGAAGGTTTCCCCGCCGAACCGCGCCTGGAGAAACCGTAGCCAGGGTTCCCCGCACAGACCGGCGACGTCGGTTCGGGGATAGATGGCCAGCGCATACCGCCGCAACACAGAGGAGACCTCGCCCGCCAGTTCCGCCGCGGAAAGGTCGGCCGAGGCGATGCGTCGAAGCTCGGCCAGCGCCGCACGGCGCACCCTGCCGCGGCGCCACCACCAGACGGCCGCCCCGAGGATCAGACAACCCAGCAACAGGAGGGCCCACCATCCCGGGGCCGGCGGCCACCATGAGACGGGCTCCGGCAGATGCAGGGGCCGCAGGGCGTCCAGTGGATCGGTGACTTCGCTCACGCCGCCCGGGGGCGCCGCACGAGTCCCCGCCGCAGTGAGATCAGCGGGTCGTCATGGGTCATCAGGGGCACGGGATGCAGGCCGTAGCGGGTACACAAGCGCGCCACCCGGTCGCTGCGCTCGGTGAACGCCGTCCGCCAGCGCGACACGATTCCCGGTGCCCCCGTATCCACCACCACCTGTGCGCCCGGCGTACCGAGACGATAGCGGTCCGCCGGCGGCGGCTCGGCTTCCAGAGGATCCTGAATAAAACCGACCATCACGTCATTGTGTCGGGAGATCGAGGCCAGCGAGGTCTCACCGGCTTCGCCAAGGCCGTAAAAATCACTCAGGACGAACACCAGGCTTCCCGGGTAAACCATTCGCGCCAGGCGAGCCAGCGCCCCGTCCAGATGTCCCGGAATCGCTTCCCCCGTGGTAACGGGTTGACCCTGGACGATGGCGTGCAACAGGGCGAGCACGCCGCCGCGGCGCGCGCGGGGCTGCAGCAGCCGCATCGTTTGGGGCCCGGAAACGATCCCGCCGACGCGATCACCCGCCCGCTGCGCGGACCACGCGATCAGGGCCGCCGTGATCGCGGCGAGGACGGACTTGAACCGGACCCGGGTACCGAAATACATCCCGGGATGCAGGTCGACCAGCAGGACGACCTGCCGCTCCCGCTCCTCCCGGAACAGCTTGGTATGCGGCTTGCCGCGCCGCGCCGTCACCCGCCAGTCGATGCTGCGCGCATCGTCACCGGTCTGATAGGCCCGCACCTCATCGAACTCCAGGCCCCTGCCCCGATAGATGGAGGCATAGCCACCGGACTGCGCCGACAGGGCGAGGTGCCGCGCACCGAGTTCCAGCCCCCGGGCGCGGGCACGCAGTCGAACCAGCTCTTGGAGCGTGACCTCCACCGCACTCATGAGGCTGTTACGGCAGAAAACCACCCTTCCGCCCCCGCGGAGATGGCGTATCGGGCATCCTCAGCCGCTGCGTGCCTCGGGACCGGAGACTGTTGCACCACCCTCATCACGGGGCGGGGACGTGCGCCAGGATCTCATCGATCACCCGGGTGGCGGTGATCCCTTCGGCCTCGGCCTCGAAACCGGGCAGGACGCGGTGTCGCAGGGCGTCCGGCGCGATATCGCGGACATCCTCGGGGGTGACGAAATCGCGGTCGTCCAGCCAGGCCAGCGCCCTCGCCCCGTGCTCGATGGCGATCGCGCCCCGGGGGCTCGCGCCCCAGGCAATCCAGTCGGAAAGCTCGTTTCCGTACATGCCGGGACGCCGCGTGGCCTCGACCAGTTCGATGATGTAGTCTTCTACAGGCGTGGACAGGTGCAGCGTCAACACCTCCGCGCGGGCGGTGCGGATCGCCTCCCCCGCCAACCGCTCGACGGGGGGACCTTCCGCGGAGTTACCGAGCGCCTCCTCGCGTACCAGTTCGAGTATCCGGCGGCTGGCGTCGCGCGACGGATAGCCGACCGTGACATGCAGCATGAATCGGTCCAGTTGCGCCTCCGGCAGCGGATAAGTGCCCTCCTGCTCGATCGGGTTCTGCGTCGCCATCACCAGGAAGGGGTCAGGCAGCGGATAACTCTTCGCCCCCACCGTGACCTGGCGCTCGCCCATCGCCTCGAGCAGGGCGGACTGGACCTTGGCAGGGGCGCGGTTCACTTCGTCGGCCAGTAATAGATTGTGAAATATCGGCCCCGGCTGGAAGCGGAAGTTCCCATCCGTCGGCTGATAGACGTCGCTACCGGTCACGTCGGCGGGCAGGAGGTCGGGGGTGAACTGGATACGGTGAAAGTCCGCTTCCAGTCCCGAGGCAAGCGCCTTGATCGCGCGCGTCTTGGCAAGGCCCGGGGCGCCCTCGACCAGCAGATGGCCATTGGCGAGCAGGGCGATCAGGAGACGCCGAACGAGGGCCTCCTGGCCAACGACCAGGGTGGCGACGTGCCCGGCCAGGTTGCGAAACGCCTCCCGGGAGGTCATTCCCCCGCCCCGGATTCCACCGCACCGAACGGCGAGACGGGCGGTTGACCACTCGCGCCCGCCGCTTCGACGGTGCTCCCCCCACCCTCGTAGTACGGATCAGGGGCGTCGGCAACCCCGGCGTCGACATCGCCGGCCTCCTCACCGGATTCCCGCTCCGGCTCGTCGTATCCCTGTGTCGCCGCCTCGTCCGGCGCGTAGATCCCCGATTCGGCGCCCGCCTCGGTCTTCGGCGCACCGGTCTCGTCGTAGGCGGGGTCGGCACCGTCGTAGATAACCTCTTCGGCCGCCCCGGAATCACCGGCCGTTTCACCGGTGTCCGCAGCCGCGTCGATGTCCTGTGTCTCACCCGACTCCGCTTGGTCGACTTCGACCACCGGCTCGTCGTCGACCGGTTCCCCGGCCTCCTCCGCGTAGGGTTCCTCACCCGCTTCCAACGGGATCTCGCTCTGCGCGGTTTCCTCGTAGTCGGCCTCGACGGGCACACCCTCCTCGAGCTGTGCGTACAGTACCCGTCCCGAAGCCGGATTGTCTGCGAACTGCATGCTATCGATCCCGACGGGGTCGGGTGCGCCTGCCGTCTCTGCGGAGGCGGCATCCAGCGACGCACGAGCCGGCGCGAGTTGCAGCACCAGAACGACACCGGAAATCAGGATTGCGGTCTTTCTCATCGTTTCATTCCCCTCGATCTCATGGGCGTCGACGACGCGCCCGGGCTGGAACTGGATTCGCACCCGGACTCCATCCCGGGAATCGAAGATAAATCGTGCCGGGCAGCGGATCAAGCCTGCACCGAGGGGAGGAAAGACGCGGCGGCCCGACGAAACCGGGTCCTCCAACCGGAAGTCCGGACGCCGCGATCCCGGCCCGGGGAGCACGTTCCCGATTCGTCACAGATTCATCACGGATCCCCAAGGTGTCCGTAAGTAATCCAGGCTACGAAGCCTATCGTTAGAATAATGTAGCCTGGATGCAGCGGGAGCGGAATCCGGGATTCCTTATTAGGACCACGTCCCTGGATTTAGCACGGCTTCATCTGAGGCTACGAAGCCTATGGTTAGAAAAATGTACCAGGATTCCTTACTCCCGGGAAACAGGCACCACCTCGAGACGCAACCGCGTGCCGTCGCGCAGCACCGCCATTTCCGCGGGCTCGCCCACCTTCAGACCGGCAAGCGCACTCATGAAGTCGTGGATGGTCTCGATCTCGACACCCGCCAGTCCCACCAGGACGTCGCTGACGGAGATCGCCGCCAGTGACCTACCCGCGGCGACCGCGCCCTGCTTCAACTCGACCAGACGATCGCGGGCCGCCGCGTTCGGACCGGTGACGACGATCAGCCCCAAAGCCCAGCGACGCCGGGCCTCCGCCGCCTTGTAGGCGAGGTCCGAGATAATGGACCAGGTGGCGACGCCATTCCGGCGGTACCGATTCGGGCTGGAAGCGAAACACCATGACCCACTTTCCCTCGGCGTCCAGGTCACCGTACGAATCGTAATCCGGTACACCGTCGATGCCGGGGGCGACGATGCCGTAACCGGCGAACACGATCTCCCCGGCAGGGACCTCGCCGACGCGTGAAAGGCCCAGGGGGCGCCAGTCCCGGTCCGGTTCGACGGTGAGCGGCGGTTGGACGCCCGATATCTCGAGCCGGTTGTTCGCTCCAAGGCGAATTCCCGCGGTAAAGGGAAAGCTCTGGTACCAGGACCCGTTGTCCCCACCCGGCGCCAGATCGAGTTGCTCGAAGACACGGGCGACGTATTCGGTGGCCCTGCGTTCCCCCTCGCTCCCCGTCATCCTTCCGGCCATGTCCTCGGCCGCCAGGCGCTGAACATGGAGGCGGGCATCCTCCGCGGTGATGGCGTTCTCTGTGCCGGCCACGGGATCTGAAGGTGTCGCGATCGGCGCGGCCTTCGCGCGCGGTTTCGAGTCTGACGCCCATCCCGCCCCTGGGGCTGAGGCTGATCCGCGCCCTCGCCGCCAGGTATCCTTGCACGGGTTGATGCAGCTCCCCGGTTCGGCGGTGACTGATGTACATTGAATAGCTGGCGGCAGCTCATGCCCAGGCTCGCGCGCCGGGTCGCTCGCGTCTCCCTTCTGTCAGCACCAAAGGAGAGAAGTGAGATGATGTCCCGCACGTGCTCATCGGGCCGGAAAC
Source organism: Gammaproteobacteria bacterium (assembly GCA_022340215.1). Lineage (NCBI taxonomy): Bacteria > Pseudomonadati > Pseudomonadota > Gammaproteobacteria > Gammaproteobacteria bacterium. Next base: position 1,162 of record JAJDOJ010000083.1, on the reverse strand, counting down.
GGTCATTCCCTGCCCGGCGCTTGGATCTGCCTGTCGTATTCGGGCTTTTCGCGCTTGCGCTTACCTGTTGCCCGACGGCACGCGCGGCGCTGAGCGCAGAGGAGCTGGCGAGGCTGGCCCAAAACCCGATCGCCAACCTGATCAGCGTCCCGTTCCAGAACAACACGAACTTTGGCTTCGGGCCCCAAGACGGCACCCAGAACATCATCAACATCCAGCCCGTGATACCCATCACCCTGAACAAGGATTGGAACCTGATCACCCGAACGATCTTTCCGCTGATCTGGCAACCGGAGCTGAGCCCCGTCCAGGACAGCACCTTCGGGTTGGGCGACACGCTTTTCTCCGCCTTCCTATCGCCCAGCGACGCCGCGTCGGGCTGGATCTGGGGCGCCGGCGCCGTCGCCCAGCTCCCGACCCATACGGACAGCTCTCTCGGCAACAACAACTGGGGCCTCGGGCCGACGGCGGTTGTGCTGCGGTTGAGAGAGGGCAGTCCCTGGGTCTACGGTATGTTGATCAACAACGTCTGGTCGTTGGGAACCAGCGACGCACCTGCCTACAACAATGGCCTGATACAGCCCTTCCTGAACTACAACTTTAAGGGCGGCACCTACCTCACCAGCGCCCCGATCCTAACGGTCGACTGGGATGCCGATAGCGGCAATCAATGGACCGTGCCATTGGGCGGCGGCATCGGCCACATCTTCCACTTCGGCAAACTGCCGATTAATGCTCAGCTCAGCGGTTACGCCAATGTCATCACGCCGGAAAACGGTGCCGACTGGCAACTGCGGACGCAGATGCAGTTCATGTTCCCCAAGTAGGCGCGCGTCCCCGCTCTGGCCGTCCTTCGTGTCAGGAGTCGTTTGATGACGAACGAAAATCCGGCGCGATCCGGTATGCCGTTTTCCGGTAATCGCCTTCGCCCTCCAAGCGCTCGCCAGCCGACGACGGACCGCAGCCGACAGATGCTCAGTGGGCGAACTGAGGCGAAGGGGCCTTGGGGGTATGCACCGCTAGGCTCTCGAAATGCTCAACCGCCTTCTTTATATCGACGAGCAGCATGTCTGCCATGTCCCCGCTGAAGCCCTCCCTGACGACGATGCGCAGCACCGCCACGTCCTGGGCGTGTTCCGGCATGGTATAGGCGGGCACCTGC
>JAJDOJ010000082.1 GCA_022340215.1 Gammaproteobacteria bacterium | reverse complement strand
ATGCCAGTATGGCCATCAATCTTTTGGCTTCACGGATGTCGCCCATGTCCTGAGCCTTTTTTAATTTATCGATGAGCGATTTCTTATGTGCTTTGGTGAGCTTCAAATAAAAGTTTAACATGTGGTGGACCCCCTGTTTTTCCGGAGATCCCCACGTTACGTTACTATTTCGTTTCCTGGTTGTCTAGGCCTTTCGTAAGATCCGGATATATCGTGCTTTTCCAAAATCTTTTTCTTGAGATCTACTAGTGAGTTATGGTGGGCGGTACTGGGATTGAACCAGTGACCCCTGCCGTGTGAAGGCAGTGCTCTCCCGCTGAGCTAACCGCCCGGGAAGGCGGAATAGTCTAGGGATTCAGTTCGCGATCGTCAACTCGGATATGACGGGTCCCCAAGCATACGCTTCCCTTTCCGTGGAGGCATTTAACGGGTCCGGGATGAACTCAGGATGCCCGTCTATACTTAGGATTTGAGAAAAATCGAGCGATTTCGTGGAGCATCGATGATTGAAACCCGCAGTCAACGAATCGAAATAGGGTGATGGCGTCCGATCGCCGACACCGCAAAGATCGCAGACAACGCAGACGATCGTCCTTTTTTCCCCTGTTCGACAGTAGCGGGCAACCCGTGCTGTGGGACCGACGCCGGGCGCAGGGACGGAGAAACGCGGATGCGACCGGTCCCTGGACACGGGACGACGTGCCGGGCGTGCTCCTGATGCTACTCATGCTGGTAATCCTGATCGGCGGGATGTTGTCCATGTGGTCCGGCCATTGACGGCCATCGGGCGTGAATGGTATCCGCTACGGTAGCCGAAGCCACTCTGCCCCATACCCGGCAGGTTTGACCGACCTAGCATGACACTCTGAATCCCGGATTCTGCGCCCGGTAACGATCAGACGCCTCCCCTCGAGTCGAGCTGATTCCGTGTGATGGTCGCTGGCTGGAACATAGAATAAATATCGAACGCAACCGCGACTGGGTGTAGACTTCTCGTATCGTATGCCGGTGCCAAGTGAACCGGGTAGGGACAAACAATAAACTTAGTGGAGCAATACGGTGACAGGAACGCTTTACTCGTTGGAAGTTCGTCCCACGATTCCCGCGCGGCTGGCCCGGTTGGAGGATCTGGCGAACGACCTCTTCTATAGCTGGTCCAGTCAGACACGCAGTCTGTTTCTCTACCTCGACGTGGCGCTCTGGGAGTCGACCGGTCACAATCCAAAGCTGTTTCTCCGGCGCATTTCCCAGAAACGACTGGACGAGGTCGAGCACGACCACACCTTCATCGAGGGCTACAACCGGGCGCTCGTCCAGTACGACACCTACATGTCAGAGCCGGTGCGCTGCCATTTGGACGAATGCCTGGATATCGACAAAGACCTGGTCGGGTACTTCTGTTTCGAGTTCGGATTTCACGAGAGCGTTCCGATCTATTCCGGCGGCCTTGGCATCCTGGCCGGGGATCACTGCAAAGCCGCAAGCGACCTTGCAGTGCCGCTGGTTGCCGTCGGTCTGCTCTATCAGCAGGGCTACGGCACCCAGGAGATCGACCGGCACGGGAATCAGGTAGTCCGCTACCCGGAAACGGACTTCTCGCAACTGCTGGTCTCGCGGGTGCGCAAGGCGGACGGCGCGGAGCTGCGGGTTTGTGTGCCATTGTGGGAACGTGAGGTCGTCTTGCGGGTTTGGGAGGCGAAGGCTGGACGAATCCGGCTCCTGCTGCTCGACAGCAACGTGCCGGAGAATAACGGGGACGATCGGAACATCACCCGGAAGCTCTACGGTGGCGGGCAGCAGCGTCGTGTGTGCCAGGAGGTAGTTCTCGGGGTGGGTGGTGTGCGGGCACTGAGAGCCCTCGACCTCAATCCTACCGTCTGGCACATCAACGAAGGCCACGCGGCGTTTCAGATCATCGAGCGGTGCCGCGAGCACGTCGTTCACGGCATGTCCTTCGAGGCGGCGCTGGAGCTGGTGGCTGCCGGTACGGTATTTACCACCCATACACCGGTCCCCGCGGGACACGATATCTTCGACCTCCAACTATTATCGGGGGCCCTGCATCGCCTGGTGGAGGGTCAGGGCATCGAAATGGCGCGCCTGTTCGCGCTGGGGCACAGCCCTGGCGCGGATGGGCAGTTCAATATGACAGCGCTGGCGCTGCGCGGCTCGCGTTTTCACAACGGTGTGAGCCAGATTCACGGCGAGGTGGCCTCTCGCATGTCGTCCTATGTCTGGCCGGAGGTCCCGCCGGTGGAGAATCCAATCGGCCACGTGACCAACGGGGTACACCTGGCGACCTTTCTCGCCTCGCAGTGGCGCGCCTTTTTCGACATTAACCTGCGTGGCAAGTGGCGCAACGAGCTGCTGAATCACGACTACTGGGCGTGTATCGACGAATTCCCCGACTACGCCTACTGGAGTACGCGCCAGTCCCTGAAATCGGAAATGCTTAAAAATATCAGGACGCACGCCAGGCGGCAGTACCGTCGCAACGGATTCAATCCGGTCGAGATCGACCACCTGACGAAACTTCTGCATCCACGCCGTACCAATATCCTCATCCTTGGCTTTGCGCGTCGATTCGCCACCTACAAACGCGCCACACTGCTGTTCCGGGACGTCGACCGCCTGGCGCGTCTACTGAACGATCCCGAAAGACCGGTGCTGATCCTCATGGCCGGCAAGGCGCACCCGAACGATGAACCGGGTCAGTCGCTGATCCGACAGATCCACGACATTTCGATGCGCCCCGAGTTTCAGGGTAAGGTAGTGCTGCTGGAGGACTACAACCTGGCGCTGGGCCGCTGGCTGTTCACCGGCGTGGACGTCTGGTTGAACACCCCCGCCTATCCACAGGAGGCGAGCGGCACCTCGGGACAGAAGGCCGCCATGAACGGGGTCATCAACCTGAGCGTGCTGGATGGTTGGTGGGGAGAGGGCTTCCGCAAGGGCAACGGCTGGGCGATACGACCCGACACCAACGCACGCGACGACGAGGAACGAGATGCTGTGGAAGCGCGCGTCCTGCTCGATATCCTGGAGGAGCAGGTGATTCCGCTCTATTTCAATCAGGAAGCGGATGGTTACTCGGAAGGCTGGGTACGGATGTCGAAGGCCTCCATGCGTTCGTCCCTGCCCCAATTCAATGCCGCGAGAATGCTCAGTGACTATGTGAGGCACCTGTATGCACCTGCTATTCGGCAGGGACTACGGTTAGGCGCGGATGGAGGGGAGTCCGCGAGGGTGCTGGCCGAATGGAAGGCGACAGTCTCGCGACTCTGGGAGGGGGTCGAGGTCAAACGCATCGATACTCCGCCTGCGGCGATTCGGGACGGCGAGATCATGCGGATACGCGTCGGCGTCAAGCTGAACCAGCTGCGGCCCACGGACCTGATGGTGGAATGCCTGACGGGGCGGTGCAACGAGGCGGGTGAGTTCCAGGCATCGGTGATCTGTCGACTCGAACCCGAGGATACCAGGGCGACGGACGAAGCGGTCTTCTCCCGTGATTTCCTGCCCGCGCTAGCGGGCCTGCAGCACTACTCGATTCGGGTCTACCCCTACCATCGTTTGATGAGTCATCCCCTGGAGATGGGGTGTATGCGCTGGTTGTGAGACGCATCCGCGGAACCGATGGCCTGCCCGCCGTTCATCAAGCCCCCAGGTCGATCAAGACGATGTCGACATCGAATCCGTCCGTGTCGGTAGTAGCGTAGGCCCGAGGCGCATCAACGTTGTCTACGCCGAATCGGGCCATGTCGGCGACAGAGAGAAAGTAGTAGTCGGGGACACTGAATGGCGGCAACTTGCCGATGCGGCAGATGGCCTCGTCGACACCGATCCCTGCGAAGAACCCGCGTTCGAGGCGCGCCAGGCGCTGGGCCTCCTCTCGTGCGCGGCGCCTGGCCGTAATCTCGTCCTCGCCGTAGCGTGCCATCCGCGGGGCCACGTCATCGACCCATTGGCCGGTTTCCCAGAGATGCAGGTAGTTACCATGCCAGGCCACGACCGCGCCGTCGCGGATTGTCTTGCGGCGCGCCGCGGGAAAGACGTAGTTGGCGCAGGACGAAAGACAGTGCCCCTCGACCTCGACATCCAACCCGAGATCCTTCACCCACAGGCCCAGTTCGATCCCGGCTTCCACGCTGCCACCGGGCGAGGTGATGCGCAGTCGCATCAGGGGGCGGCTGGCCGCCTTTCGGAAGATCTCGCGGTTGCGCTCCTGCGTGATTTCACCCTGGTAGACGGCCGTGGTTTCGGCGGCGCGCGGAACGGGTTGATCCGCTACCGCATCCTGACGCAGGATCGCCAGCAGGCAGAGTAGGCCAGCGATCGATCTGGCTATCAACGATGGTATGGAACGGTTGTCGCAACACAGAGGACGGACGAAAAGACAAGCAGGATGGTACGTCATTGGACAGAAATCCCCTGAATCCCATACGACCTTCCGCGCATCGACGACGATCATGGATAATAGATGGATAATAGGAAGTCGGGACGGCCTGTCGGCGAAGAGACAGGTTGCCGGAGCATACCGCCCTGCAGGACCGGTTTCACCGTTTCCGTCAGACTGCTACCCTGACCTCAGGATCGAATACGTCCTCCGACACCGATGACCAACGCCTGTACATTCGTCATTTTCGGCGCCACGGGAAACCTTGCCCGAATCAAGTTGATTCCGGCGCTGTATCACCTGGACGCGGCCGGCCTACTGCACCCGGACACACGGATCCTGGCCAGCGGGAGGCGGCCCTGGGACGACGCACACTGGGTCGGAGAGGTCCGCGAGATGCTTCGGGCAAAGGCGCGCGGCGGTCTGGATGAAGCCCTGTTCGCGCGCTTTTCCGGGCGGTTGTCCTATTTTCGTGGCGACATCACCGCGGGGGAAACCTACGCCGGGATGGCGAAAGAGCTGGCGGAGCCCGAGCGCTTTCCCCCCAACCTGGCCTTCTACATGTCTATCCGTCCCTCCGATTTCGGTACGGTCACAGAGCGCCTCTCCGCCAACGGCCTGCTGGAAGAGACCAACGGCTGGCGCCGCGTCGTGATCGAGAAACCGTTCGGATACGACCTGGAGAGCGCCCGGCAGCTTCAGCGGCGCATCGAGCGATACCTGAAGGAGCCGCAGGTCTATCGTATCGATCATTATCTGGGTAAGAGCACGATTCGCAACGTTCTGGTCTTCCGCTTCGCCAATCTACTGCTCGAACCGTTGTGGAACCGTAACTACATCGACCACGTCCAGATCACCCAGGCCGAAACGCTGGGTGTCGGGAGCCGTGCGGATTACTACGACGGTGCCGGGGCCATGCGCGACATGATCCAGAGCCATCTCCTGCAGTTGCTCACCCTGGTGGCCATGGAACCGCCAGCCTCCATGGCCTCCGAGGCGCTGCGCGACGAGAAGGTCAAGGTGCTGAGCTCGGTCAGGCCGATCACGTCGAGCTCGGTGCATGCTCACGCGGTGCGGGGTCAGTACACCGCTGGACGGATCGGGGAGGGGACCGTGCGGGGTTATCTGGAAGAGGACAAGGTCCCGCCGGGCAGTGTGACCGAGACCTACGCGGCGCTCAAGCTCTACATCGACAACTGGCGCTGGCGCGGGGTGCCGTTCTATCTGCGCACCGGCAAGCGCATGGCGGCCACCCAGTCGATGGTGGCGATCTGTTTCAAGGAACCGCCGCTGCAATTCTTTCGCGATACCCAGGTGCGCAGGATGCACCATAACTGGGTTGTCCTCGGGATCAATCCCTGCGAGTGCCTTCGCATGGAACTCACCGTCAAGGAGCCGGGGCTCGCGATGGCCACGCGGCAGAGCAGCCTGGACGCAAGCCTGGTCACCGAGCAAGACACCCCAACCGAGGCCTATGAGGACCTGTTGCTGGATGTCATCGAAGGGGACCGGTCGCTCTTCCTGCGTTATGACGAGGTGGAGTGGGCCTGGCGGATCGTCGATCCGGTGCTGCGGGTCTGGTCGACGGAGCGCGACTATATCGCCGGCTATCCCGTCGGGAGTTGGGGTCCGGAATCCGCCGAGCAGTTGTTCGACCGCGAATCACAGACCTGGCGTCGGTCCATGCGGCCGGAATAGGGCGGGATGCGACTCCCCGAAACGGAGAACGAGCCGGTCGGCTCGTGGTTGTCCCGGGTGCGTGTCGTCCTGGTCGAAACCTCCCATCCGGGAAACATCGGGGCGGCGGCGCGCGCCATGATGACGATGCGCCTCGAGCAGCTCTGCCTCGTCCGGCCCTGGACGTTTCCTCACCCCGATGCCGTCGCCCGGGCCTCCGGCGCGACCGGCGTGCTGGAAAACGCCAGGGCTTGCGAATCCCTGGACGAGGCCCTTGCAGGCTGCTCGGTGGTGGTCGGAGCCAGCGCACGGCGGCGCAGCATTTCGTGGCCGGAACTTACCCCACGCCAGTGCGCGGGGACGTTGCGCGAGGGGGCATCGGCTGGTGGAGTTGTCGCCCTGGTCTTCGGCCGCGAGAAGACCGGGCTCAGCAACCGGGAGCTCGACCGGTGCCGGTATCTGGTCCGGATCCCCAGCAATCCTCGATTCGGCTCGCTCAACCTGGGGTCCGCCGTACAGGTGTTGTGTTACGAGCTGCTGCTCGCGGCAGGTTTCCCGGAGCCCTTGGTGGAGGATCCAGAGGATAGAGCGGCGTCGTCGGAGGAGGTGGAACGGATGTTCGCGCATCTTGAACAGACGCTCATTGCGCTGCGTTTCCTGGATCCTGAAAACCCGCGTCACCTGATGCGCAGGTTACGGCGACTCTATCATCGGGCGGGACTGACGCGGGCGGAGGTGAACATCCTGCGCGGCATCCTTACCGCGAGTCTGGCCGTCCGGGAGCCGGGATCCGGCGGACCGACGTGACGCGCCGGCTGTTGTCATGTGCGGCGCGGGCCACCATCATTGGCCGGGAGCCAGACATCGCGGATGCTCATATGGAGCGCTCAGATTCGCTCCAGCCTGCTAGAATGGCGCCAAAGCAAAGGACCCGACCCTTGATCCTGCCCAGGCGAACCGTTCCAGCGAACAGAAAGCTCGCCTTGCAAGGTTTTGCCCGGTTCGCCACCCAAAGACGGAAAATCAGGCATGTTTGAGCAGTTTCGTGAGGACATCAACTGCGTCTACGAGCGAGATCCCGCTGCCCGCAGCACCCTTGAGATCCTTACCGCCTATCCGGGCATCCATGCCGTACTGATGCATCGGGTGAACCACTGGCTATGGAACGTGGGGGCGAACTGGATCGCGCGCATGGGGTCGCATATCGCCCGCTGGCTCACCGGGATCGAGATCCACCCGGGGGCGCGCATCGGGCGGCGCTTTTTCATCGACCACGGCATGGGGGTGGTGATCGGCGAGACGGCCGAGATCGGTGACGACTGCACGCTCTATCACGGTGTGACGCTGGGCGGGACGAGCTGGCAGAAGGGCAAGCGTCATCCCACGCTGGCGAACGACGTCGTGGTTGGCGCCGGGGCCAAGATCCTGGGACCGGTCCGTATCGGCGAGGGTGTGCGCATCGGGTCCAACTCCGTCGTACTGAAGGACATCCCCAATGCGGCGACGGTGGTTGGCATCCCGGGGCGCGTGGTCGCGACGCGCTCGGACGAGGTGACCCGCAGGCGACACGAGACCGCGAAGAAGATCGGGTTCGACGCCTACGGCGCCACGGCGGATATGCCCGATCCCGTGGCTAGCGCGATCAACAGCATGCTCGACCACATCCACGCCATGGACAAGCGTCTCGACGAACTCAGTCACGAATTGAAGCACATGGGTGGGCACGTCGACGACAGCCACCTTCCCGACATCGACCCGGAAGACGTCGCGGGAATCTCGAACAACGGGCATTGAAGGGGTTGAACCCTACGATGGCCCGACATTGCCCGCCTCTCGGGGCCAAAGTAGAATACGCCGGTTTTCTTCAGCGTAATCCCCGATCCCTGCCCGACTCGACGCGAAAACGGTGCGCGATCAGGTTTCCCGGCGGGTTTTCGACTATTGTGTACTGAATCAATGGAGCTGCAGATTATGCCAGTGGAGCGCACATTATCCATCGTCAAGCCCGATGCGGTTGCGAAGAACGTGATCGGACAGATATATGACCGCTTCGAGCGCGCCGGACTGTCGATCGTCGCCGCGCGGATGATGCACCTGAGCCGAGAGCAAGCGGAAGGTTTCTACGCGGTGCACAAGGGGCGCCCGTTTTTCGACGACCTGTTGGAGTTCATGACCTCGGGACCCGTGATCGTGCAGGTGCTGGAAGGGGAGGACGCCATCGCGAAGAACCGCGAGGTCATGGGCGCTACCAATCCCGCTGAGGCGGCGGCGGGCACCATTCGCGCGGACTTCGCCAGTACCATCGACGAGAACGCCGTACACGGTTCCGACGCGCCGGACACCGCGCGAACCGAGATCGCGTATTTCTTCAGCACCACGGAAATCTGTCCGCGGTCCCGGTGACGATCACCGGTAACAGCAGCGAACCGGTTTTCGGGACGTCGCATCCGTCCCCGGTGCGCGCGGGGGCCGTCCGGCGTACCTCGACCGGGACGGGGCACCACACGGCGCCGGCCAACCTGCTCGGCTTGTCGCGTGAGAATCTCGAGGCGTTGTTCTCACGCATGGGGGAGCGCCCCTACCGCGCCCGCCAGGTACTCAAGTGGATCCACGACCGCGGTGTCACGGAATTCTCCGCGATGACCGATCTCAGCCGCGAACTGCGCGATAGGTTGTCACGGGAGGCGTGCATCGGCGTGCCGGAGGCTTGCGGCGAACAGTCTTCCTCCGACGGGACCCGTAAGTGGGCGCTCCGGCTGGACGCCGGCAACGTCATCGAGACCGTTTTCATCCCGGAGAAGTCCCGCGGCACGCTCTGCGTTTCGACGCAGGTCGGCTGCGCACTGGACTGCACCTTCTGCGCGACCGCACGTCAGGGTTTCAACCGAAACCTGTCGGCGGCCGAGATCGTGGGCCAGTTGTGGCTCGCGCGACGGGCGCTGAAGACCGCGCCGCCGGGAACGCCGGGCGTGACCAACGTCGTACTCATGGGCATGGGCGAGCCGCTGCTCAATTTCAATAATGTAGTTGACGCCCTGAGGATCATGATGGACGATTTCGCCTATGGTCACGGCAAGCGCAAGGTCACGCTGAGCACCTCCGGGGTCGTCCCCGCCATGGACCGGTTGCGCGAGACGCTCGACGTGAGTCTGGCGGTGTCGCTGCACGCCGCCGACGACGCGCTGAGGGATCGGCTCGTCCCGTTGAATCGCAAGTACCCCCTGGCAGAGCTGATGGGCGCCTGCAGGCGCTTTCTGCAAGACAAGCACCGCAAGCACACGATCACCTTCGAGTATGTCATGTTGAAAGATGTCAACGACTCCGTTTCGAACGCCCGCGCCCTCGCAAAGCTGCTTGCCGATATCCCGGCCAAGGTCAATCTGATCCCGTTCAATCCCTTCGAGGGGGCGGGATTCGAACGATCCGGGCCAGATGTGATCGATCGGTTTGCCCGTGTGCTGCAGGAGCGGCGGATCACGACGATTACCCGGCGGCCTCGCGGTCAGGACATCGCCGCAGCCTGCGGCCAACTGGCCGGGTCGGTGGACGACCGTAGCCGCAGACCGGAGCATTTCGCCCGCCTCGAGGCGAGTTTTCAGCAACGGGCCGAGGGCTGACGCCGTGACGCGCAATCTGTTGCTCATCCTGCTAGCGATGTTGACGTTTTCCGGTTGCGCGAGTTCGAGCAAGGAAAAGCAGCAGACCAACGAGACCCGCATTGCCGATCTCAACGTTCAACTCGGCATCGGCTACATGCAGGAAGGCAACCTGCAGATCGCGAACGAGAAGTTCCTCAAGGCATTGAGAGCGGACCCGAAATCGGCAGAGGCGCACTGGGGATATGCACTGCTGCAGATGCGGCTAGGCAACGCCAAACTCGCGGAGCAGTACTTTCAGAATGCGCTGAAGCTCGATCCGGAAGACTCCATGGCGCATAACAATTACGCGATCATGCTATGTGACGAAGGTCGTTACCGCGAGTCCGAAGCACAGTTCATGAAGGCAGTCGAGAACCCGCTCTACAAGCAGCCGGAAAGCGCTTACACGAATGCGGGCATCTGCCTGTTGAAGATCCCGGATGTGGCCGGCGCGGAAGCGTATTTTCGCCTGGCGCTGCAGAAGAATTCCTTGTGGGGCCCCGCGTTATACCAGATGGCGAAGCTCTCACACGAGCAGGGGCGCGACCTGCAGTCCCGGGCATTCATGCAGCGCTACGAACGGAGCTGGGAGCACAGCTCGAAGTCCCTGCTGCTCGGGTATCAGATAGAAAAAGCGCTTGGAAACACCGAGGGAGCCGCCAAGTACTCCGGGACGCTGAAAGAACGGTTTCCAGACTCGGAGGAAATGACCATCATTCTGGAGGCGGAGAAACCATGATCGAAGAACAGTGCATTACGCCTCGGTTGCAGATCGATGTGACGCCATCGGCAGGGACCGGTGGGATCCTGCGCCAGACGCGAGAGTCTCAGGGACTCGGCGTGGAAGACGTGTGCCGCCGACTGCGGTACTCACGCGATACGGTCCTCGCGCTCGAAAATGAACGATTCGAGCGGCTTCCGGAGCCGATTTTCGCGATCGGGTATATCAAGGGGTATTCCCGATTTCTGGGGCTGGATCCCGCGCCCATGATCGCGCAATACCGGGCCAAGACCGGGGTGGTTCCCGAAGAGGTCGTGGTACCGGAGCCAACACGTCGCATGCCGAGGGATATCGCCGAGAAGCTTCCGATCTGGGGCGCGGTCGCTGTCGGGATCGTCGCCACGGCCTGGTTGTTGTGGGCCGGTTTTGTGGGCGAGGCCCCCAAATCGGGTCGCGAGGCGATGTCGACGACTTCCGGTGTGCCCGGCGATGTCGCCGCCACCGCGCCCGGTGCGGCGGAAGCCGGGATGTCCTCGTCTGTCGAAGAGCCAGACGGTGAACAGGAAAGAGGGGGTGCCTCCCGGGATACCGGGCCGGAGCGCGTCGAGATCGCCCAGTTCGAGAATCCGCCGACGGCAACGGCGGATCAGCTGGTCCCACGGCTTTCCGACGTCCGGACGGATGGCGTGGCCTTCGATGGCACGTTAGTGGCTTCTGCGGTGTCTGCGAAGGGCACAGACGTGCTCGCCATGGCCTACAACGCGGGTTCCTGGACCGAGGTCTATGACGCCGACAACCGGCGTCTGCTGTTCGATCTGGTCAGATCGGGAGACCAGCGCACCGTCGAGGGTCGGGCGCCGTTCAGGATCCGGTTGGGTAAGTCGGACGCAGTGGACATCAAAATCAACGGTGCACCCTTCGATCATGCGCGCTTCGCCAGACCCGACCGCACGGCGCTTTTCACCGTGGCGGTGAACGGCGACTAAGCGTCGATTGGCGGAACGGATGGCCGGTATCCTGAATTCCGTCAGGGGGATGCACGATGTGCTGCCTCCCGATTCGGCCGTCTGGCAGTCGCTCGAGCGGTCGATCCTTGGGGTGCTGGCCCGCTACGGATACGACGAGATCCGTATGCCGCTGGTCGAGGCCACGGAGTTGTTCGCGCGCTCCATCGGCGAGGTCACCGACATCGTCGAAAAGGAGATGTACACCTTCGAGGACCGCAACGGAGACAGCCTGAGCCTGCGTCCCGAAGGGACCGCTGGCTGCGTCCGGGCCGGTATACAGCGGGGGATACTTCAGAACCGCCAGCAGCGCCTGTGGTACATGGGGCCGATGTTTCGACACGAGCGGCCACAGCGGGGCCGTTACCGCCAGTTTCACCAGATCGGTGTAGAGACCTTCGGCTTCGAGGGTCCTGATATCGACGCGGAACTGATTGTCATGTCGTCGCGCTTCTGGCGGGAACTCGGACTCCGAGACGTGAGACTGGAGATCAATACCCTGGGTACGCCGGCCAGCCGAGCGGCGTACCGGGAGAGGTTGACCGACTACCTGCTCAGGCACGAGGATGCGCTGGACGAGGATGCCCGGCATCGCCTGCGGACGAACCCGTTGCGGATCCTGGATACCAAGAATCCGGACATGAGACCGGTGGTGGAGAGCGCGCCGTCGATGATCGACTCACTGGATGAGGCATCGAAGACACACTACAAAGGACTGAAATCGACGCTCGATGCGGCGGGTGTCGCCTATGTCGAGAACCCCAAACTGGTGCGCGGCCTGGACTACTACAACCGCACGGTGTTCGAATGGGTCACCGATTCGCTTGGCGCGCAGGGAACGATCTGCGCGGGCGGCAGATACGACGGACTGGTGGAACAGCTCGGCGGGCGGCCTACGCCGGCGGCCGGTTTCGCCCTGGGCCTGGAACGTCTGGTCGAGATGCTGGGCGAGACCGGAGGAGCAACGCCCACCGCGCCGCATGCCTACGTCGTCATGTCAGGGGCGGGGACGGAGGCGGCCGGCAGGGCACTGGTAGAGTCGCTGCGCGACGAAGTGCCCTGGCTCCGCCTCGTCGCCAACTGCGGCGGTGGGGGATTCAAGGCGCAGTTCAAGCGTGCGGACCGCAGCGGGGCATTCCTGGCGCTAGTGATCGGCGAGGACGAGGCGGCGGTCGGCAACGTCACGGTGAAGTATCTGCGCTCCGGTGAGCCGCAGCGCACGGTGCCTCGAGCAGAACTCGGAAACAACCTCAGCGGAATCCTGGGGGAAGGGAACGGTTGATGACCACGTACGAGACGGACGAGGAGCGCGTCGAGGCGCTCAGAAATTGGTGGAAGGAGAATGGGACCTCCATCGTCGCGGGTATCGCGCTCGGGGTCGGGGCACTGGTTGCCTGGCGGGGCTGGGTGAGTTGGCAGGAGGGTCATTCGAAGGCCGCGTCTGCCCTCTACGCGGAGATGACGGCGGCGGGCAAGCGCGCAGATACGCAAACCGCGCAGCGCCAGGCGGAGCTGTTGCTCGAGGACTATGGATCGACCCCCTACGCGGCACTGGCCGGTCTGGAAATGGCCAGGCTTAACGCCGAGGCCGGGGACCCGGAGTCCGCCGAGACCGAGTTGCGCCGGGTCATGGACGAGGCGGGTGAAGCGTCGTCCCGGGACTTGGCGCGGCTGCGGCTCGCACGCGTGCTCATTGCCTCGGGGAAACCCCAAGCCGCGTTGGACCTGTTGTCAGATGCGTTGCCGGTCGCCTGGATGTCACTGGTCGAAGAGGTGCGGGGGGATGCCTATCGCAAGCTGGGAGAGAGTGATAAGGCGCGGGTAGCCTACGATCGCGCGTTGCTGACTTACGGCGACAACGCCGAGTATCTGCAAATGAAACGGGCCGAACTGGGTTCCGGCACCCGCGCCTCTGGGGAATGACTGGCTTTAGCGCACGCCGGGTTTTCGGTGCCTGTCTTCGCGGGCGTCCACCGATATGCGGGCGATTGATGGTGCTCTGCGTCCTCACCCTGACGGTTGCGGTTTCTGGATGCGGCGCCATGGGCAAGGTCGCCGGTCTGTTCCGCAAGGACAACTTGAACAAACCTTCAGAGCTGACGGAATTCGAACCCACTCTCCAGATTCGACAGGTCTGGCGCACATCATTCGGCAAGGGGACCGGCAAGAACTATCTGAAACTTCATCCCCTGCTCGATGCCGGCACCTTATTCGTGGTCGATCACAAGGGCGACCTGGGTGCGCTGTCGGCGGAGGACGGTAAGGAACTCTGGGACGTCGAGATCGAAACACCGATTACCAGCGGTGTCAGCGGCGCCGGAGATCGGATCGCGATTGGCACGGACACCGGGGAGGTCGTCGTACTGGATGCGGCGCAGGGGACCGAACTCTGGCGGCGACAGCTTTCCAGCGAGGTCATGGCGATCGGCCATCCCGATTTCGGCATCGTGGTTGCCCGTACCAACGATAGCAGGGTCTACGGCCTCGACGAAATTACCGGCGAGATCGTCTGGACTGCGGGCCGCACGGCGCCCGTACTGACACTAAGGGGGCAGAGCAAGCCGCTGGTAGCCGCGGGCAAGGTCATCGTGGGTTACGATGACGGCAAGCTGGTGGCGCTCTCGCAGGTGCTCGGAAACGTCCTCTGGCAGACGACCATCGCGGTACCCGAGGGTCGCTCCGAGCTCGAGCGGATGGTGGACATTGATGGCGTCCTGCGCCTTCAGGAGGGGGTCGTCTACGTAGCCGGATTCCATGGCCGCGTGGCCGCCGTTTCCCTGGTCGACGGTCGGATCCTCTGGAGCCGAGACCTTTCCTCCAGCATGGGGTTGGATCTCGATGACGATCATGTCTTCGTTACCGACGCCGAAAGCAATGTCTGGGCCCTGGACCGGCGCACCGGCGCTTCCTTATGGAAGCAGGACAAGCTGAAATATCGTCGGCTTAGCGCGCCCGCGGTGGTGGATCGCTATGTTGTCGTCGGGGATTTCGAGGGCTACACGCACTGGTTGAACGCCGATGACGGCACCTTCGCCGCACGCTATCGCGTCGATCGCAAGGGGCTGCTGTCACAGCCGCTGGTGAACGCCGGGCGGGTCTACATCGCGGGCAACGGCGGCAATTACGCGGTTCTGGAGCCTGAACTGGAGGAGGCGGCTGAGGTCCAGGAGCCCGAATAGTCTCCGCAACTCCGCTGCCGGACTCGTGCGGCGCGCCAAACTGAGAAACAAACGGGAGTCATCTCGCTATGATCGATGCTGGAAACGGCGGTTCCGACCGGGAGGTGGCCCGGGGTGCGAGGTGGTACCGCGTCCGGGTCAGGGCAGCGTTCGTCGCGGCGGTCATCCTTCTCGGCGGGTGCGCCGCGGTCGGTCCGAACTTTGAGCCGCCCAAGGCCCCACAACAACCCGAATGGCAGGAGGTCGGCGAGCCGGGGCTGACGGCGGAGGCCGTCGGCTACCGGGACTGGTGGAGCGTCTTCGGCGATCCGGAACTCGATCGGCTCATCGAGCTGGCATACGACGGCAATCAGACCCTGCAGGTGGCCGGGTTGCGGGTCATCGAGGCCCGAGCGCAGCTCGGCATCGCCGTCGGCAATCTCTATCCCCAGCAACAGCAGGCCTTAGGTTCCTACGCCTATCAGGCCATCAGCGAGAACGCCGTACCGGTCAATAACCTGCCCCCGGTCGTGGCCAATGGCGTCGACACGACCTTCAACAACTGGGCCCTGGGGGGCGGTGCGAGCTGGGAACTGGATTTCTGGGGCAAGTTCCGGAGGAACATCGAGGCGGCCAATGCGAACTTCGTATCGAATCTGGCCGACTACGACAACGCGATCGTCCTGTTGACGGGCGACGTGGCCTCGACCTACGCGCTCATCCGCACCTTCGAGGCGCGCCTTGAGATCGCGCGACGCAACGTCGAACTCCAGAAGAGAAGCCTGAACATCACAGAGGTGCGATTCCGTAACGGGGCCACGACCGAGCTCGACGTGCGACAGGCCGAGTCGCTGCTCTACGAAACCGAAGCCCTGATTCCGCAATTCGAAAACGGTCTGGCGCAGTCACGCAATGCATTGGCGACCCTGCTCGGGATGCCGCCCGCGGAACTGGACACGGTCCTCAAAGGGACGCCAGGAGAGATCCCACGACCGCCCGCGACGGTTGCGGTCGGGGTGCCGGCAGACCTGTTGCGCCGCCGCCCAGATATCCGCAGCGCCGAGCTCCAGGCCGCCGCGCAGAGTGCGCTTATCGGGGTCGCCAAAGCCGATCTGTATCCCAGTCTGGGGCTGGTCGGAAACATTGGGTTACAGGCATCCGACGCGGCGGACCTGTTCAAGGGCGGTAGTCTGGTCGGCGTTATCAGCCCCGGGTTCAAATGGAACATCCTGAACTACGGTCGGATCACGAACAACGTCCGGGTCCAGGACGCGCAGTTCCAGCAACTGGTGTCGAACTACCAGAATACGGTGCTGCAGGCGTATCAGGAAGTCGAAAACGCCATGGTCGGCTTCCTCTACAGCGGGCAGGAGGCCACCACCCTGGAAAAAAGCGTCAAGGCGGCCGAGCGCTCCGTCGAGATCGCCCTGATTCAGTATCGCGATGGGGTGGCTGACTACACCCGCGTACTGAACACACAGACCTTCCTGGTCAGGGTGCAGGACCAGATGATCGCCGCGCGCGGTAACGTCGCCACCAACCTGATCGGAATGTACACCGCGCTCGGCGGTGGCTGGCAGGTGAGGGAAGGCAAACCGGTCGTGCCGGAGTCGACCATGAAGGCGATGAGCGAGCGGACCGACTGGGGCAGCCTACTACCGGAGGATGTCCCCACAGAACCACTCGATCCACCGAAACCGGCCGGTCAGCAGTCGGTTTTCGAGTCTCCCTCCTGGTGACAGGCGGGAGATCTACCCGCGAGGTCTCCCCGACAATCCCTTGCTGAGGGGGTGAGGCGCGGCAATCGCCTCAGCACCGAAACTGCGCCGGGTTCTTCCACCTTCCCGATACCCGGGAAGCCGTATCAGCCTGCTGATTCCGGGCGGCTGGCGCGCTTCTCGCCGGCACCATGGCGGTACCTATTTGCGCCTTGGGCATCGAGTTGCGCAGAGAGCACGGCATTGCCGCGTAGACGCCAAAGCAGATGCACGCGATCGCCGATGGCCGCACGCAGGGGCTTGAGGAGCCCGTTGTTACCGAACCAACTGCCGGTGACGATCACGAGGGGATGTTGGGTGAAGGCCTGAGCCAGTTCCACAAACATCTCGACGGCTTGCTCGAATTTGGTGCGAAAGGCGATTTCCTCGGCCCCCATTCGTACTGTCGCCTGGGCCAGGGTCTTTTTCAGAAAGTAAAATCGAAACGCCAGCGGCAGACAACACCCGCGTCCACGAATGGAATTCAACAACCCCACGGTGACGATGTTCTGCGACCAGGGATAGCGCGCCTGATTGTCTTTGGCGAGACCATGAAGGTGTAGAAGCGCCGTTGCGTCATCGACAGACCGAACAGGCTCTGTAAGGTGCGCAATAGATTCGAGGAGCGCGCGCTGGTGACGGGAATGAGAATGGCGACCATTGTGTAAGCGATCCAGGCAAAACGGTCCCGGCCATTGTCGGAGTCGGGAAAACCGCTTTATAGGGGCTTGAGAGGATCGCGTAGAATGAACATTGAATGAGGGTCTTTTTGTTTGTATATCAATTGGTTACGGAGTATTTAATATACCATGAAAGGAGCCCTCATTCACGTTTAAGGGTTTTTATAAGAATAATCAGATTGTTTCTCCTACATACATCCTGTGTTTTTATACAGCTACAGAGCTAAACAAAGTGGATATTAGTATCCACTAATATCTGCACGCATTAGCGTTTGCTGATATTCAAAACCGTGAAACTTCAGTTTACGAACTGAAGCGCAGCGAATCAGAAAAGGGCTCGCTACCTTCAGATGACCCGACTTCGCGGAATCTACGTCGAGCCCAGTTTCAGCACCAGCAGCATGCCGGATCCGCTTCGCTTGATCCGACCTACGGTTTTTTCGTGCTTACAGTGAGTCATGAGACATTGCGTAGGGTGGAACAAGCGCAGCGGTTCCACCGTCATGGGTGTCTGCGGATCCCAACCGGAAAGTCGGTTGAGAACATGCCGGTGCTCTACCCCTCCACCTGGGCCGGGCCGCCTGCCGGGCCTGGGAGGATATGTGGGTCAGATAAGGCCAGATGACCTGACTTCGCGGAATCGACGTCGAGCCCAGTTTCAGCACCAGTAGCTCGAGGGTCATGGCGGCGAATCTGGCCAGGC
>JAJDOJ010000081.1 GCA_022340215.1 Gammaproteobacteria bacterium | reverse complement strand
CCATCCGTTCAATGGGGTCAGACTCGATTGATAGCCATCTATCAATCGAGTCTGACCCCATTGAACGGGCATAACGGGATGTCGGCGTTTGCGGCCGAGTCTTGTATGATTATCGCGGCAATACAGAATCTACAGAAATCGCATGAGGAGGAGAGGCGCCATGATCCCGAGGAACAACCGGATTGCAACCATCGGCCTGCTGATCGCCCTGGGTTCCCTTGCCGTAGTCGCGGCCGCGGAGGACGACCCGGATGCCATCGTCAAGTATCGCCAGGGGGTCATGAAGGCGCAGGGCGGCCTGATGACCGCCATGTCGCAGGTCGTGCGTGGCAAGGTCAAGAACCGGGACGACGACTTCAAGGCGTTTGCACAGGCCCTGACCTCGACGACCCGCGACATCCCGTCGATGTTTCCCGAGGGCTCCGATTTCGGCGAGACCGACGCGCTGGAGAAGATCTGGGAGGACTGGGACGCGTTCAAGAAGGCCGCGAACAAGGCCGATACCGAGGCCGCCGCATTGCTGAAGGCGTCCGAATCCGGCGACGACAAGGCGATTCAGAAGGCCTTCAAGGACATGTCGGAGGCCTGCAAGGGCTGTCACAAGGAATTCCGGGCCGAAGAGGAATAACGCGTTCTATAAGAAACCGCAGAAACCGCCGTGGATCGACGCGTTCTCGCGATCCTGCACGTCTTTGCCTGCGTGCCGCTATCCTCATCTGCAGCGATCGCCGGGCAGAGCGACCTGGCGCAGCGAGGCGAGCGCGTGTTCCGAGCCGCGGGTTGCGCGGCCTGCCACACGGATGAGGACAACGACGGCGCCTTTCTTGCCGGCGGGCGTGCGATGGAGACCCCCTTCGGCACCTTCTATACCCCCAACATCACACCCGACCCCGAGTTCGGTATCGGCGACTGGTCCGAAGCGGAACTCACCAGGGCGTTGACCCATGGGATCTCTCCGGACGGGGAGAACTACTATCCCGCCTTCCCCTATACCGCGTACACGAAAATGCATCGCGACGACATCACGGCGCTGAAGGCCTATCTCGACACCGTACCCCCGGTCTCGCAGTCGAACCGCAACCATGAACTGCCCTGGTACCTCTCGTACCGTCCGCTCGTCATGGCCTGGAACTGGCTCAATTTCACCCCCGGGAAATATCTCGACGACCCGGCACGGAGCGAACAGTGGAATCGCGGGGCCTATCTCGCCGAGGCGCTCTCGCACTGCGGTGAGTGCCACACCCCACGGGACTTTACCGGGGGACTCGATAGCGACATGACGAACGCCGGCACGACGGCCGGACCCGAAGGGGAGACCGTCCCGAATATCACGTCGGACCGCGACACGGGGATCGGAAAATGGAGCGAGGACGACATCGCCTATTATCTCGAGACGGGCATGGACCCCGGCGGCGACTACGCGGGCAGCCTGATGGCCGAGGTCATCGACGAGGGCCTCAGCCAACTGGGCAAGGATGACCTCGCGGCGCTGGCCCGTTACGTCAAGTCGATCCCTCCGGTACACAACCCGGTAAAAAAACGAAAGAGGTCGAAACGGGGCGAATTCGACTGACGCGGTGTTGTGTCCATGCCCCCGGTGGTGTTCATTTCGGCAGCCCGGCGGGAGTCGTGTCAACGCCGCCTCGGTAGCATTAGCACGTCAGATCACCATGAATACCAGGAGTCCGGCGATGCAGGCATTCATCAGGGACATTCCCAAGGCCGAGCTGCATATTCATATCGAGGGATCGCTCGAGCCCGAACTCATGTTCGAGCTGGCCACGCGCAACGGGATTCGGTTGGGCTTCTCCTCGGTCGAAGAGGTCCGTGCCGCCTACCGGTTCACCGACCTCCAGTCG
Organism: Gammaproteobacteria bacterium; assembly: GCA_022340215.1. Lineage (NCBI taxonomy): Bacteria > Pseudomonadati > Pseudomonadota > Gammaproteobacteria > Gammaproteobacteria bacterium. The sequence continues at coordinate 4,651 of JAJDOJ010000081.1, read as the reverse complement.
TTTCTGGATATCTACTACGAGGGTGCCCGGGTCCTGATCGAGGAACGGGACTTCTATGACCTGACCTGGGCCTATCTGGAGCGGGCGCAGAGGCAGAACGTCCGGCACACGGAGATCTTCTTCGATCCGCAGACCCATACCGACCGGGGTATCCCGTTCGAAACCGTAATCACCGGTATTCACGGCGCACTGGTGGACGCGCGGGACAGATTCGGGCTCTCCAGCCGGCTCATCCTGTGCTTCCTCCGACACCTGAGCGCCGAGGCCGCGCTGAAGACGCTGAAGCAGGCGCTGCCATGGAAGGACCGGATCGTCGCGGTGGGTCTCGATTCCTCCGAGCGGGGCAATCCACCCGGCAGGTTCGCGTCGGTGTTCGATCGCGCGCGGGCGGAAGGATTTTTCACCGTGGCCCACGCAGGCGAGGAAGGGCCGCCCGCCTACATCGCCGAAGCCCTGGACCGACTCGGCGTGTCGCGAATCGATCACGGCGTGCGCTGTACCGAAGACCCGGAACTGGTCAGACGGCTGCGCGGGGAGCGCATTCCGCTGACCGTCTGTCCCCTATCCAACGTCAAGCTACGCGTCTTCGACGACATGAAGGCGCACAACATCAGGGAACTGATGGACCGCGGGCTCTGTGTCACCGTCAACTCGGACGACCCCGCCTATTTCGGCGGCTACGTCGCCGAGAACCTTCTTGCGGTGCAGGAGGCGTTCGCTTTGTCCCGGGAAGAGATCTACGGCCTGGCCCTGAACGGGTTCCAGGCCGCATTCCTGAACAGCGGACGAAGGAACGAACTGCTCGATGAATTGGAAACGTTTTATCGGGACAACGAAGATCGGACCTGAATGTCGGGTTAGCGCAGCGTAACCCGACCTACCCTCCTATCAGCTAACAGTACCGGAACCCCCTGTCTATTCATACAGGAAGATGTCCTTGTACGCGGCATAGATCGACGCGATCACGACAGGCGAGAGCACCAGCCATCCCAGCATGAGAGGGATCGATGCGATCAAGCCGAGGACGATCAGGACAACTCCGTAGAGCAGGAACGGAACGATGTTCCTGACGCACCCCTGAACACTCAGCTTCATGGACTGCACCACACCGACCTCGTGCAGGGCGACGAGTGCCGGCGCGAACCAGAAGGCCATGATCAGCGGAATGAAAAGCAGCATCGCCACCAGGGCGCCGATCAGCAAGCCGCTGCCTAGAACCTCCGGATCGATCTGCCCGCCGGCAGTCTCGGCCTCCTCGATGGCCTCCAGCGCCTCCATCCCACCCGTTCCCATCATGACGCCCATGAACACGAAACCGATCAGGATCACACCGAGCAAATAGAAACCACCGAGCCCGAGCAGGGGAGCGAACCGCTGCTGAAACCCCGCGAACAGGTGTCCGATCCGCAGGCCGTCCCCGTCGTCCTGGGCACGGCAGCCCATCATCACTCCACCCATGAATATCGCAGAGAGCAGGGTCGTCAACAGCGAGACGATGGGAATCAGGGACAGCACGATGGTAATGATCGCCCAGATCACGACGATTCCGATCCACACCGCCCACGCGGAGCCGAAGTAACCGAACCCCTCGGAGATCCAGCCCCATCCGCGTCCCGCGGCGACGGTTCGCGGTTCTCGCAACTCCCGATTACCGGTGCCCGCCTGATCCGCGACCTCTGCAGTCGGCGGTGAATATGGATTTTGTTCGCTCATTACCCTGCTCCCCTGCCAAGTTAAGAAAGATACCCGGATACTGAAGATAGAAACATAGTTCAACCATGGCGGCTTATCCAGAACGAATTCTCGCTCGCCGGTCCCCACCCGAGCGCATCGACGACCCGCTGGAACGTCATATCCGGCAGCGCGTCGATGCGCAACGACCGTCCGGCCAGGGGATGAGCAAGTCCCAGTCCGGTCGCCGCCAGCAGCAACCCTTCATTTCCGAACAACTTTCGAAAGAGGCGGTTATGGGCCGATTTGCCCCAGGTCGTGTCGACCAGCAGACCCGCGGGTTTGTGGACCGCCGCCAGGTGGTCGTCGAGAAATAGGAACGGCAGATCGATGCCGCTGTGGTCCACTGCCCGCTCCCTTTGAGAAGGCTGCTTTTTGCTCAGCCCGGCATGGTCGGAAACCCGGTATGCGGTCCACGCGGGGTGCGGTCACGCTCGTACAGGGGCGGAGACTGCATATAGACGACGACCAGTTCGGCGAGCGACTGCAAAGCGTCCCAGTGGATCCGCTCCCAGCCGTGCGAGGCATCGACGCCGAACGTCGCCAGCGCCGTGCGCAGATCGTTGCCGGCCTCGACCGCGGCGGCGCTATCGGAGCGGTAGTAGCGGAAGATGTCCCGCTGGTGCGGGATCTCGAATTCCTGGCAGAGCTGCAGGAGGCGGTGGGTCAGATGGTAGTCGAACGGACCGCTCATATCGGCCATGCTGATGGTGACCCCGTATTCACTGGAGTTCTGTCCCGGCGCCGTGGTGCCGTTGTCCAGGGTCAGCATCTCGGCGACGTCACCGTGCAGGATCGCCGAGGCCCCGGATCCCACCTCCTCGGAGATGGTGAACAGCGGGTGGCAGTCCAGGGGTAGGGTGACATCCGACTCGACGATGGCCTTGACGGCCCCGAGCAGCACGGCCACGCCAGCCTTATCGTCGAGATGACGCGAGACGATGAAGCCGTTTTCCATGATATCGGTCTGGGCGTCCACCGCGATGAAGTCACCGATGTGAATCCCCAGCCGCAAGAGGTCCTCGAGGCTGTGGCAGCGCTCGTCGATCCGCATCTCCAGGTTGCCCCAGCTCGACGGTTGCTCGTCGACCTCGGCGGCGAAGGTATGACCCGAGGCCTTCAGGGGCAGCAGTGTGCCACGGTAGCTGCGGAAATCCGCGAACAGCGTGACCCTCGCGCCTTCAGCGAAACGGGCGTTCCAGTGTCCCACCGGCACCACCTCGACACGCCCGTTGGGCTTCAGGCCCTTGACCATGGCGCCCAGGGTATCGAGATGCGCCACCACCGCCCGGTCCGGACTGCTGTGCTCGCCCTTCAGCGTGGCGCGTATGGCGCCCCGTCGAGTGAGTTCATATTCGACGTCGAGGTCTTCGAGCCGATCGCACATGAAGTGCACGACGCGATCGGTGTAGCCACTGGGACCGGGGATTCGCAGCAGGTTCACCAGGGTATCGAGGACGTAGGTCTGGTCGATCGGCAGCTTTTTCATGACCTTGAGTGCAGTGCCGCTTCAGCGGACTGCGGTCTGCGGAAACAACAGATCGATGAAGCGTTCCGCGGTGGGCTGGGGCTCGTGATTCGCGAGTCCCGGACGCTCATTCGCCTCGATGATGACGTACTCCGGCTCGTCCACCGCTGGAACGATGAAATCGAGACCCGTGACCGGGATGTGCAGTGCCCGGGCCGCGTCGACGGCGGCCTTTCCCAGCGTCGGGTGGAGCCGGTCGGTCACGTCGTGAATCGTGCCACCGGTGTGCAGGTTCGCAGTCTTGCGTACTACCAGGCGTTCACCTTCCGCCAGGACCGCATCCATCGAGTAACCTGCCTCTTTGACGCAGCGGTCGGTTTCGCGATCCAGCGGGATCCGGCTCGCTCCACCCGTGACGGCCGCCCTGCGGCGGCTTTGCTTTTCGATCAGCGTCCTGACCGGGTCCGAACCGTTACCGATGACCTGGGCGGGCCTGCGGACGGCGGCCGCAACCACCTCATTGCCGATGACAATGATGCGCAGGTCGTCTCCGCTGACGAATACCTCCAGGATCACGGTTTCGCAGGTCGCCTTTGCCAGCTCGATCGCGACGCGTAACGTATCCGTATCACGCACGTCCACGCTGATGCCCGCCCCTTGCTCGCCGCGAGCCGGTTTCACGACCACGGATTCATGTTTCTCCATAAAGGCCTGCGCCTGCTCAAGGTTCTCAACCGTGTGCTGCACCGGAACGCGCAACCCCGCCTGGCACAACACGCGGTGCGTCGTCGCCTTGTCGTCGCAACGGCTCATGGCGATCGCAGTGGTGAGCTCGCTCAGCGATTCGCGGCACACGATGCTGCGGCCGCCGAAGCTGAGCTCGAAATAGGCTGCCTCCTCGTCGAGGATCTCGACGTAGATGCCGCGCCTCTGCGCCTCGCGGATGATGATGCGTGCGTACGGGTTCAGGCCTTCACCGGTCTCCGTGCCGATGAACAGCGGTTCGTTATGGGGGTTCTTGTGCTTGAGGGCGAAGACCGGCACGCGCTCGAATCCGAGTTTCCGGTAGAGGCGGATCGCCTGTTGGTTGTCGTGCAGCACCGACAGGTCCATGTAGGCACGGCCGCGCGCCTGATAGTGCTCGGCGAGCTGACGCACCAGGGCCTGCCCGATACCGGGTGTGGTGGCCTGGGGATCTGCGACCAGGGCCCAGAGACTGGTCCCGCGTTCGGAGTCGCCGAACGCGGTCTTGTGGTCCACCCCCATCACGGCCCCGAGTATTTGCCCGTTTTCGGCGTCCACCGCCAGCAGGTAGGTCAGCAGGCGGGAGGCACGGTGTTCCCAGATGAACTCGCTGTCCGGCGGCACCATGTGCCGACGGATGTACAGATCGTGAACGGCCTCCGCATCCTCCTGGCTGTTGAGCAGACGGATGATAAAGCGTCTCGGCCG
>JAJDOJ010000080.1 GCA_022340215.1 Gammaproteobacteria bacterium | reverse complement strand
CGTCCTCTGTGTTGCGACAACCGTTCCATAGTTCGACTATGCGCCTGATGTCGCGCCTTGATGACGAACGATCCCGGCGCGGCGCTGTCCCTGCTTTGCTTGGGCACCGGTCTTGGGCTTCCTGCCCAAGCCGTTCACTGCTTCGCAGTTCACCCGGCGCGATCTGGTATGTCATTTTCCGGCAATCGCCTTAGCTTGCAGATGCCGGTCTTTCAGCTTGACGTAGTGTCGGGCCGAATAGGCTATGTGCTCCAGCTCATCGTCGGTCAGGGCACGGGCACGCCGCACCGGTTGACCCAACCAGAGGTAACAGCCTTCGAGTGTCTTGCCGGGGGGGACCAGCGCACCGGCGCCCAGCATGGCGCGCGCACCGATTCTCGCGCCATCGAGGACAACGCTCCCGATGCCGATGAAACAGCCATCCTCCACGGTGCAGGCGTGCAGTACCGCCTTGTGGCCGACGGTAATGTCGCTGCCGAGGATCAGGGGTGTCCCGCCGGGTTTGTAGATGCTGTCGTGGCTGACGTGCAGGACGCAACCGTCCTGGATGTTGGTCCGTGCGCCGATCTCGATGCGCTGTACGTCACCGCGGGCCACGGCCATGGGCCAGACCGACGCATCCTCGCCCACCGTTACCTCGCCCAGGACGAGGGCAAGCGGATCGATCCAGGCGGAGGGATGGATCCTGGGTGTCGATCCTTCGAAAGCGCGTATCGTCATCGCATCGTGACCAGTTCTTCGGCGCTGGTCGGATGGATTGCGACCGTATCGTCGAGGTCGCGTTTGGTCGCCCCCATCCGGATGGCCACGGCGAAGCCCTGCAACATCTCGTCGGCCCCCGGGCCCAGGATGTGACAGCCCACGATCTTTTCCCGGGGACCGACCGCCACGAGCTTCATCGCGGTCTCGACCTTGCGATCGGTCAGGGTGTGGTACATCGAGGTGAACCGCGTCTGATAGATCTTTACCGCCTCGCCGTGTTGTTCCCGCGCCTCCCCCTCGGTCAGCCCGACGGTCGCCACGGGCGGATGACTGAAGATCACCGTCGGGACCCGGGAGTAGTCGAGCACGCGGTCGGGCTGTTCGCCGAACAACCGATCGGCCAGGCGCCGCGCCGCCGCGATGGCCACGGGTGTCAGCTGCGTGCGCCCGGTGACGTCGCCGATGGCATGGACGCCGGTGACGTTGGTGTCCTGGCGATCGTCCACTCGCACATACCCATCACCGTCGATCGCCACCCCGCAGTTCTCCAGACCGAGATCCCGGGTATTGGGTACGCGCCCTATGGCCCAGATCAGCGTATCGATCCCGAAAGCTTTCCTCCTGCCCGCGTCGCAGGTCAGGGTCAGAGTCCCGTCGCGTTCCCGCTCCACGCGGTCCACCGCCTTCCTCGGCAGGACGTTGATGCCGTCCTCCAGCATTCTCTGCATCAAGCCCTCACGCAGCATGGCGTCGAAGGGCCGCAGAAAATGCTCATTGCGCAGGTAGAGGCTCACCTCGCTGCCGAGGGCGTTCAGCATTCCCGCGAATTCCACCGCGATATAACCCGCGCCGACCACCGCCGCGCGGCGGGGTAGGGCCTTCAGTTCGAAGAACCCATCGGAGGTGATGCCGAGTTGCGCGCCGGCGACGTCGGGTATCAACGGGGCGCCTCCGGTCGCGATGACGATGTGCTCGGCACGGTAACGACACCCCCCGACCTCGATCTCGTGTTCTCTGGTGAGAACGGCGCGTCCCTCGATCAGATCCACCTCGGCGTCGGCGAGATAGGTGTGGTACCAGTCGTTGATTCCCTGGACATAAGCGTCGCGGCGGCGCACGAGGGCGTTCCAGTCGAAGCCGCGCCTGACGATATCGAACCCGTAACCCGCGGCATCGTCCAATGCATGGGCAAGTCCTGCGCCGAACCACATGACCTTCTTCGGTACGCAGCCGACATTCACGCAGGTCCCACCCAGCCGACCCGATTCGACCAGGGCACACCGGGCGCCGTAGGCGGTCGCGCGCTCCACGGCGGAGAGACCGCCGCTGCCGGCGCCGATGGCGATCAGGTCATAGTGATCTGGCATGGATTCCCTTTGGTTGTGCGGGGCGACCCTGCGCGCTGCGACTCGCGGCGAGGGACGCGGGGTGTGATCATACCGCAAGGCGACCTCCGGTCGCCCCGCATCGTCAACCGGTCACGGACCCCGATGGGGTGAATCGAAGAACGATCGATCAGGGCGTGGTCGGTGTTCGGTATCATCTTGCTTATGCGTTCACTTCGTCAGTCCGGGTGGTGCCGGTCCGCGATCGATCGACTCGTCGAGTACACGCGACTGGTGCGTCTCGACCGGCCCATCGGTATCTATCTGCTGCTGTGGCCGACTCTCTGGGCACTGTGGATCGCCGCGGAGGGGTTTCCCGATGCTAGGGTCCTGATCGTTTTCGTGGCAGGCGTCATCCTGATGCGTTCGGCAGGTTGCGCCATCAACGACTATGCCGACCGCGAAATCGATCTGCACGTGGAGCGCACGCGCGGGCGCCCGATCGCGCGCGGGGCGGTGTCTCCCCGCGAGGCGCTGGCGGTGTTCCTGGCCCTGGCGTTCTGCGCCTTTCTGCTGGTACTGGCCCTGAACCGGCTCACGTTGCTGCTGTCCGTAGTCGGTGTGGTGCTCGCGGCGACCTATCCCTTCATGAAGCGATTTCATTACCTCCCGCAAGTCCATCTGGGTACCGCCTTCGGCTGGGCTGTACCCATGGCCTTCGCCGCCCAGACGGGTGCGTTCCCACCGCCGGTCGCCTGGCTGCTGTTCGCCGCCACCGTGCTCTGGGCCACGGCCTACGACACCATGTATGCCATGGCGGACCGGGACGACGACCTGAATATCGGCGTCAAGAGTACGGCCATCCTGTTTGGTGAGGCGGACCGGTTGATTGTCGGCCTGATCCAGGTGGTGCTGCTGGCGGTGCTCGCCGCGGTTGGCGTCATTGCGGAACTTGGGCCGGTCTACTATGCCTCGCTCGTGGCCGGTACCGGTCTATTCGTCAATCAGCAGAAATTGATCCGTGATCGTCTTCCGGACGACTGTTTTCGTGCATTTCTGAATAATAATTACTTTGGAATGGCGATTTTCGCGGGCATCGCCGCGCATTATGCGATAGTCGCCTGCGGGTCCGGTGTTTGGTGACGGTTCAGAGGGTCCGCGCGATAGTCCAGACCTCCACCCTGAGGCTTCCCGCGTGTCGCAGGCAGCGAACGATCTCCGAGGCCGTCGACCCGGTGGTCAGCACATCGTCGACGACCGCGATGTGGGTATCACGGATATCGCCCTGGACTGCAAACGCACCCCGTACGTTCCTGCGCCGGGCCTCGGCAGTGAGCCCCGCCTGGGGCGGATTGTCCCGAGTGCGAACGATCGCGTTGGACGATACCCGAATTGCCAGCCTGCGGCCGGCGTGGCGCGCCAGTTCTGTTGACTGGTTGTAACCCCGCTGGCGTTGCCGGGAGGGATGCAGGGGAACCGGGACGATCAGCGACGGGAGTTCGTGTCCGTAGTCCTGCACGGACTCGCCCAGCAGCGTCCCGAGAAGGCGGGCGGCGGCGAGGTCGCGATTGAATTTTGCGCGTTGCACGAGCCGGTCCAGCGGTGGCGCATAGCGGTAAGGTGCAATCACCAGGTCGGCTTCGGATGATCGCAAGCGGCATTGGGCGCAGGGACTCGATACCTCGTCCGGCAGGGGGAGTCCGCAGCGGTGACAGGGTCGCGATATCCGCGGCAGGTCGGTGAGGCAGCCGGCACACAGGTCCTGTCCACGGTGGCCGGGCGCGCCGCATAGGATGCAGGTCGGCGGGTAGAGCCAGCGCAGTACCGACGAGCTGACCGCTTTGATCATGGTTGCGGCCGCGGCGTCAGCCGCCATGCTACGCCGCTGGTGCGCACCCGGCAAACCCGCCACGCCGCATTGCCCCATTTGACACGGTTTCCGCTGCCGATAGACTGGTCCGGCCTGATCCGCGCAACCCGTACATCGAAGGCCTCCAACCGGAACTGGATACCGCACGATGAACATACTCAGCTCCGAGGTACGTCACGATTGGCGCCGAGAGGAGATCCTCGAGATCCTGGGACGTCCCTTTAACGATCTCGTATTTGAAGCGCAGGGCGTTCATCGCACGTTCCACACACCGAACACCGTGCAGGTGAGCACCCTGCTTTCGATCAAGACCGGCGCCTGCCCGGAGGACTGCGCCTACTGTCCGCAGAGCGCACATTTCGAGACCGGGCTCGACCGGGAGCGCCTGCTGCGGCTCGATGAGGTACGGCGCAGCGCACGGGCGGCCAGGGAGCGAGGGGCGACGCGTTTCTGCATGGGGGCTGCCTGGCGCAATCCTACAGACCGCAATCTCGACGCCGTGATCGATATGGTTGGTGCGGTTCGGGACGAGGGGCTGGAGACCTGCGTGACGCTCGGCATGCTCGACGACGGACAGGCCCGGCGACTCGCCGAGGCCGGACTCGACTATTACAACCACAATCTGGACACCTCGCCCGAGTTCTACGGGCAGATTATCTCGACCCGGACCTACCAGGACCGTCTGGACACCCTGGAGTCCGTGCGAGCGGCCGGGATAAACGTCTGCAGCGGCGGCATTCTCGGCATGGGCGAGGGGCGCGGGGATCGGGCGGGTCTCCTGCAGCAACTGGCGAACCTGGAGACGCATCCCGAGTCGGTTCCCGTCAACATGCTGGTGCGTGTCGAGGGTACACCGCTGTCCGACGCGCCCGAACTGGATCCCCTGGAGTTCGTCCGCACCGTCGCCGCAGCCCGGATCCTTATGCCCGGTTCGGTGATCCGGCTTTCTGCCGGTCGAGAGGACATGTCGGACGAGACCCAGGCCCTGTGTTTCCTCGCCGGGGCCAACTCCATCTTCTATGGAGAAAAGCTGCTGACCCAGCCGAACCCGGATGAAGGACGCGACAGGGATCTCTTTGCGCGTCTTGGAATCGTTGCCGCGCCGAGAGCCGCGGAGCCCGCCACGGATCAGGCGATACCCGGAGGGACGAGCCCGCTTGGGGCGGTGTCTCGTGCCTGAGGTCGGTCGGGGAATCGCCGATTGAAAGGGCTCAGGGAAAGGCTCGAAGAGCATCGAGGCGCGGGGCTCTATCGTAGCCGACGAATCGCACAGGGGGCTCAGAAGCCGGAGCGCGCGCTGGACGGCAGGCGTATCGTCAACTTCTGCAGCAACGATTATCTGGGCCTCGCCAACCACCCCGAGGTTGTCGCCGCCTTCCGGCGCGGGGCCGATCGCTATGGGGTCGGATCGGGCTCGGCGCATCTGGTCGCGGGCCACACCGGCGCCCATCACGCCCTGGAAGAAGCACTCGCGGATTTCACCAAACGGTCGCGCGCGCTGCTGTTCTCTACCGGTTACATGGCCAACCTCGGTGTGGCGCACGCCTTGTTGAGACGGGGAGATGCCGTCTTCGAGGACCGGTTGAACCACGCCTCGCTGCTCGATGCCGGCCTTGCCAGCGCCGCGCATTTCGTGCGTTACGGCCACGCAGACCTCTCCAGCCTGGAGTCCCGGTTCACCAGCGTCGAGTTCCGCCAGGCCCTCATCGTCACCGACGGTGTCTTCAGCATGGACGGCGATATCGCGCCGCTTCCGGCGCTTTCGCGGTTGGCCGAGCGGCACGACGCCTGGCTGATGGTCGATGACGCTCACGGACTGGGCGTCCTGGGTGAATTCGGTCGGGGTACGCTCGAGCATTTCGGCCTCGATCAGCGGCAGGTGCCGATCCTTATGGGGACACTTGGAAAGGCCTTTGGCACCTTCGGTGCCTTCGTCGCCGGAGAGCAGGATCTGATCGAGAGCCTGATCCAGTTCGCGCGCACGTACATCTATACAACGGCACCGCCCCCGGCGCTGGCAGAGGCGACGCGGGCCGCCTTGGCCGTGCTTCGCAGGGAGGGCTGGCGAAGGACGCAACTGCAGGCACTGGTCGATCGATTCCGCAAAGGGGTCACCAGCATCGGGCTGCCGGTCCTCGATTCCATTACCCCGATCCAGCCGATCCTGTTGGGGGATGCGGAGCGGGCGCGACAGGTCAGCGAGGCGTTGCTGGAAAAGGGATTCTATGTCGCGGCCATCCGTCCGCCGACGGTGCCGGAACGCAGTGCCAGGCTTCGTATCACCCTCTCTGCGGCTCACAAGGAATCCCAGGTGGACCGCCTGCTCGCGGCACTGGCCGAGACCATGTACGGACGGGCCGGGGGACGCCGCTGACGCCATCGGTCTCAGAGCAGGCCGCGTTCGGTGAAGGACAGGACCGTGTCCCCGACGACGAAGTGATCCAGCACCCGAATGTCCACCAGGGCGAGGGAGTCCTTGAGCCGTTTCGTGATCTGCTCGTCCGCCCGGCTGGGTTCGGCGACCCCGGACGGGTGGTTGTGGGCGAAGATCAGCGCGGCGGCGTTGTGGTGCAAGGCCCTGCGGACGACCTCACGCGGATGTACGCTGGCGCCGTCGATGGTTCCGCGAAACAGTTCCTCGAAGGCGATCACGCGATGGCGATTGTCGAGAAACAGGCAGGCGAAGACCTCGAAAGGGTGATCCCGCAGCCGTGCGGCCAGGAACTCCCGGGTGCTTTCCGGACCGCAGAGGGTCTCTCCGCGCTGCATCGCTTCGTACAGGTGCCGGCGTCCCATCTCCAGTACCGCCTGCAACTGGGCGAATTTCGCCTGGCCGAGGCCGTGTTCCTGGCAGAAGGTGTCGATGTCGGCCTGCAGCAGGGGGCGCAGTCCGCCGAATTTCGCAAGCAGTTCCCGCGCCAGGTCGACCGCGGACAAGCCTTGCACACCGGTACGGAGAAAGATCGCGAGCAGCTCCGCGTCCGAAAGGGCCTGGGACCCGCGGGTCAGCAGTTTTTCCCTGGGCCGCTCGCTAGCCGGCCAGTCCGTGATTGCCATACTGGATGACTCCCTGTCGATTGAGTGTGAACAACGGCATTATCCGTGCCGCCGCGTTTGGGTACCGTGCGGCGATTCGCGGTGGATTTGTTAATATTTCACCATGTCACTGCATGGGCGGCACATTGTACTTGGCGTGACGGGTGGCATCGCCGCCTACAAGAGCGCCGATCTCACCCGGCGGTTGCGCAGGGCCGGCGCCGACGTGCACGTGGTCATGACCTCTGCCGCGACCCGCTTCGTCGCCCCGTTGACGTTTCAGGCGGTGTCCGCCAATCCCGTCTGGACCGATCTGTTCGACCCCTCCGCGGAAGCGGCCATGGGGCATATCGCCATGGCAAGAACGGCGGACCTGGTCCTGATCGCGCCGGCGAGCGCCGATTTCATGGCAAGGCTTGCGCATGGTCTGGCGGACGACCTGCTTTCCACCATCTGCCTCGCGACCCGGGCCCCCGTCGTACTGGCGCCAGCCATGAACGGGGCGATGTGGGAAAACGCCGCGACACGCGCGAATGTCGATGCCCTGCAGTCCAGGGGAATCCACCTGCTGGGGCCCGGCGAGGGTGAGCAGGCCTGTGGCGAGACCGGAGAGGGTCGGATGCTGGAACCCGCCGATCTCGCCGAGGCCGCGGGAAAACTGTTCGAACATGGCTTTCTGACCGGGCTGCGTCTGCTTGTGACCGCGGGCCCCACTCGCGAGGCCATCGATCCGGTGCGCTACCTGTCGAACCGCAGCTCGGGGCGGATGGGATTCGCGGTGGCCGCCGCCGCCGTCGGCGAAGGGGCCGAGGTCACGCTGGTCTGCGGGCCGGTGGCACTCGCGACACCTGCCAAGGTCCAACGGTACGACATCGGCAGCGCAGAAGAGATGCGCGCCGTGGTCCTGCGACGGGTCGGCGGGGCGGACATCTTCATTTCTACCGCGGCAGTGGCGGACTATCGACCCGCTGTCGTCGAGCCCCGAAAGATGAAGAAACGGCAGGATCGCTTCACCCTGGAACTGACCCGGAATCCGGACATTATCTCGGAGGTGGCGAAGACCTCTCCGAGGCCCTTCGTGGTCGGTTTCGCAGCGGAGACCGAGGGTCTCGAGGCGCATGCGAAACAGAAACTCCGGGCCAAGAATCTTGATATGATCGCCGCCAATCCCGTGGCGGAGGCGGGGGTCGGATTCGACAGCACGGAGAACCGCCTCGAGGTCTACTGGCGCGACGGCCATCGCAGTCTTCCCCGAATGGGCAAGCTGCGACTCGCCCGTGAACTCCTACAACTGATTGCGACACGTTATGCAGCAGGCAAGTCAGGTGCCCATTCAAACGACAAGACAGACCGTGGAAGTCAGGATCCTTGACGATAGGATTGGACGCGACATTCCCTTGCCGGAATACGCAACACCCGGCTCGGCCGGGCTCGATCTGAGGGCCTGCCTGGACGTCACCCTGACGCTCAAACCAGGTCAGACCGAACTGATTCCCACCGGGCTTGCTATCCATATTGGCCACTCGGGGCTCGCGGCGACGATCCTGCCCAGATCCGGTCTGGGGCACAAGCACGGCATCGTGTTGGGTAATCTGGTCGGGCTGATCGACAGCGATTATCAAGGGCAGTTGATGGTGTCCTGCTGGAACCGGGGGGGGCAGGCATTCCGGGTGGAGCCCGGTGCGCGGATCGCGCAGCTGGTGTTCGTTCCTGTGGTTCAGGCCGATCTGGCGATCGTCCAGGAGTTTCGTCCCTCCGAACGCGGAGATGGTGGATTCGGTCACTCCGGACGTCACTGATCTTATTCCGGTTTTCTGTCCCGACGCTCATTGGTGAACCCCGACCCGGTAATTTTCCGTAGCTGCGATGTCGGTGGAGTTGTACCGCATGGCTGGTCGCCGCAGACGGCGCCTGCCGTAGCACCTGCCCTCGGAATGCTGTAGCTGGACGACCCCGGTGTCAGCGTAGACGGGGATGACCGTCCGACTGGACGTGGCCAGTCGAGAACCCGCGTCTGCGGGGCGTACCGCGGTCGACATTGGTGAGTCTACGTACCCGGCGCCCTTACTATGCGATCCGATGTCAGGGTGCCGGGTCGGGTATGGGGGTTACCGGAGGTTACAATCCCCAAAGAGGCCGTAGGGGTGGCCCGGACTCCGACTCCCTTTCTGAAATCCAACCCTTTTTGATTGGGAATTAGGTGAAGCATGGAAAATGCCACGGCCGCTGATTTCGCGAAAATCCTGATTGAGGCGCTGCCCTACATACAGCGATTTACCGGCAAGACCGTTGTCATCAAGTATGGCGGCAACGCGATGGTCGACGAGGTGCTGAAGAGCGGATTTGCTCGCGATATTGTGCTGCTGAAACACGTGGGCATCAATCCGGTGGTGGTCCATGGCGGGGGGCCGCAGATCGGAAACCTGCTCGAACAACTGGGCAAGGAATCCCGGTTCGTCGACGGCATGCGTGTGACCGACAGCGAAACCATGGACGTCGTCGAGATGGTGCTCGGTGGCTTGGTCAACAAGGAGATCGTCAATCTCGTCAATCGCCACGGGGGAAGGGCCGTCGGTCTGACCGGTAAGGACGGCGGGCTGATCCGGGCGCGCCGTCTGCGGATCGAGCGTAAGAGCCCCGAACTGGAGGCGCCGGAGATCATCGATCTCGGCCATGTCGGGGAGGTCAGCCGGATCGATCCCCGCGTGGTCGGGATGCTGGAGGAAGGGGGGTTCATCCCGATTATCGCGCCGATCGGCGTCGGCGATGACGGGGGTTCCTACAACATCAACGCGGATCTCGTCGCCGGCAAGCTGGCCGCGGTCCTCGGCGCCGAGAAACTGATCCTGCTCACGAATACCCCGGGCATCCTCGATCACGAGTCGAATCTGCTGACGGGGCTCGGACCCGGTGACGTCGACACCCTCATCGCCAACGGTACGATACATGGGGGGATGCTCCCCAAGGTCGACTGCGCGCTGGATGCCGTGCGTTCCGGCGTGCGAACCGCCCATATCATCGACGGACGGGTCGAACACGCCGTATTGCTGGAGCTGTTCTCGGATGCCGGGGTCGGAACCCTGATCCGCGGCTAGAATCGGTACCGGGGAGGGTCTTCTCCCGATCTCATGGTCTCTGCTCGAGTTCCTGGAACCGGGCGATGTCGGCATCGAACAGCTCCTTGGTCAGGACCCTCTCGGTGCGCTTCACCTTCAACTCGATCTGGGTGATGTTGATACTGTCGCGTGCCTCGGCGATCTGGTTTATCAGAGAGTCCGAGGTCTGCTTGCCCACGTTCTCGATCGATGCCTTTCGTTTCTGCAGCCGGTCCAGTTTGAGACGAAGCTCGAGGAGCTTCTTGTTCGCGACCTCGATCGACGAGTCGATGATCGCCACGCGCTCATTGCAAGCCCTCTCGATCTCCTTCACCGATGTGAAGGTGCTCAACAGCACCCGGTCACGCCGGGCCTGCGCTTCGAGTTTTCCCCTGAGTGCCGCCTGCTCAGCGGCCCGTTTCTTTTCCGCCTCGATTTCTTCCTGCGTCTTCGCGGCCTCGCGCGTCTGGAGATAGCGACCTTCCTCGTCGTAGATCCGCTGCTCCTGCTTGACCGCCGCCGGTGGGACGTGATCGCTATAGTACACCTCACCGTTCTCGTCGACCCAGCGATACAGACGGGCCTGCGATTCGGTCAGCGAGAGGGACAGGAGGGTAGCGATACACAGTGCTGGAAAGCGTCCGCGTGGAATCATTCGAGATCCAGTTCACCTTGGTTTGAAAGATCAAAGTATAGACCTTGAAAAGTATAGACCTTGAAATGTGAGGCGGGACGGACTTCGACAGCGCGAATGCAGGAGCATGTGCTTCACACGCAGAGCTAGATGGTGCTGCGTTCGGGTCCCTTGCTCGCACCTAATAGTTCAAGGGGTTTCGTATCAAATTTTCCAAGCGTGCGAATCGCGCCTCCGTTTGAGTAGTGTAAGAAAGTATGAATCGGTTCAAGGAACTTGGGCGCGGATAGCCCGTTTAATAGAAAGGCAGGGAACACCGGATCATTCGGTGCGCGCACGAGACACTGCGCGGAGCCAGAAAACTAAAGATTTTAATTACTTACAGGGAACGTTCCATGTCCTACTCGCCAGTCCCGAAAATACTCCACTATTTCTACGCGATCGCCGCACTCGTGCTGGTGGGTGCCGCGACGACCGCCTGGGCCCTGCCCCCGAATTTTGTCGAGGAGGACCTGTATCAGCAGCAACTCCGGACAATGGATCTGGAGTTTCTGCCGGATGGACGGCTTCTAATGCTCGCCAAGACTGGTGAGATCCTGATCATGGACCCCCAGAGTGCTCCGCCTCTGGACACCGGCGATTACATGACCATCACCAAGCTCAATGCGGTCAATGAGAAGGGACTGCTGAGTATCGCGTTGGATCCGGATTTCCAGAACAATGATTATTTCTATGTCTACTATAACCATACGCCGGACCCGTATAACCTGGACGCCGAGGGTGAGCCGGTAAACCGAGGCTACTCCCGGGTGTCGCGATTCACCCATCAGGAGAATTCTGGCGGGCTCACCAGCCGGGGGAACCTGGGATCCGAAACGGTTATCTGGGAGGACCCGGATCCGGCCGAGCGCTGTTGCCACTACGGTGGGTCGGTCGACTTCGGGCCGGATGGCAAGCTGTATCTGGTCATCGGTGACAAGTTCGATAATGCCGTGGGCCAGGACCTGACTCGCTCCGGTGGTAAGATCTATCGTCTGAACAAGGACGGCAGTGTTCCGGCCGGCAACCCTGATTTCTCCGCTATCGAGCCGAATGCCCTGCCCGGTATCTGGGCCTATGGCATTCGCAACCCGTTCCGCTCCATGTGGGACCTGCCGTCGGGACGTCTGTTCATCGGCGAGGTCGGAGGTAACGATCAGGCGACAGCGGCCGAGGATGTCCATCTCGGGCGCGCGGGGGCGAACTTTGGTTGGCCCAATTGCGAAGGATCGTCTTGTTCCCCTTCGAAACCATCCACGCCGGCTCCCTTCGACAGCTTCGAACTGCCGCTCTATACATTTCAGCACCAGGGTAATGGATCTGCGATCGTTGGGGGACCCGTGTACCGCGGCACGCAGTTTCCCACCGCGTATCAGGGCGCGTACTTCTTCGGCGACTACGCCAGACACACCATCCGTTATCTTACCTTCGACGCAGACGGCAAGGTTTCCGGCGATTTCAATTTTCACGATGCGGCCACGAAGGTCACGAGCCTCCATCAGGGGCCCGATGGCGCACTGTACTACACACGATTCGGTTCCGGGGCCAAGCTCAGACGCATCCGATACCTCGGCGGTGGGAACAATCCTCCGGTGATCACACGCGCGACGGCTTCCCCCGACAGCGGTCCGTCTCCGCTTCCGGTTACCTTCACGGGTGCTGCCACGGACTTCGAAAACGATTCCCTGTCCTATCACTGGCGCTTCGGCGACGGGACGGAGGCCGACGGCGCGGTCTCGACGCACACCTACGCCGATAACGGTACCTACAACGCGTTCCTGCAGGTCACCGACGGAACGACCACGGTGGCGTCGAACGCCCTACTGGTCAACGTGGGTTCCGGCCCCAGCGTAACGATCCAGACGCCGGCCGACGGGACCCTGTTCCGCGGTGGTGTCACGCTCGAGTTCAGTGCGACGGCAACCGATCCGGACGAGGTGCTCGGGGAGTCCAACTACAGTTGGGAAATCCTGTTCCACCATAACGACCACTTTCACACCGGGCCGGTCTTTCAAGGCGCTGCGGGCAGCATATACATCGAGACCACAGGACATGGCTGGAACGATAATACACGCTACGAGATCATCGCCACGGTGACGGACTCGGACGGCCTGACGGACACCCAGTCGGTGTTCGTGTACCCGGAAAAGGTAAACATCACCCTGGATACCGTTCCCAGCGGACAGACGCTCTATCTCGACGGGATCCCCCGTTCGACCCCGTTCGTCTACGATACGCTGATCGATTTTCAGCACACGATCGGCGCGCCCGAGGCGGTCTGCATCGGTGGGACGCAGTACCTTCTCGATTCCTGGTCCGACGGCGGACAGCCTGAGCACGAAATTATCGTCCCCCCCGAAACGGATGCGGTCTGGACCGCCAACTACGCGGCCGGCGGCGCCTGTAGCGGCGGGTCCGGCGTCTCGGTCAACTCGGGACTGGTGCTTTACCTCGAGTCCGACACGGGTGTCACGGCCAGTGGGAATACCGTCACGGGTTGGCAGGACCAGTCAGGCAAAGGAAACCATCTGATCGCCGAGGGGGCGCCAGCGATAGTTGCAGGTGAACTCAACGGTCTGGATGTGATCGACCTCGATGGCAACGACGACGCGCTGGTGCGCAATGTCGGTCTGAATGCATTGCCTGCCGGCAATAGCGATCGCACCGTCTTCTTCGTCGCCAGTTATCGCGAGAAGGGTTGGGGCGGATTCTCCTACGGGACCGGCAGCGGCAATGACATGTTCGGAGTCGCTGTCAATCGCTCCAGCAACCTGGCGATCGAAGGGTGGGGAGACGTCAATAACTTCGATAGCGAGGTCTCCGGTGTTGGTGAGGGCTGGCTGATTCAGTCCGCGGTACTCAATGCCGATACCCTGAGTCACTATCGGGACGGTTCGCTGATCGACAGCTTCTTGCACGGCTACACCACAGAACCGGACAAGATCGTGGTCGGTGCCGAGATCGATGGGACACCGCACGTCAGCATGCAGGTGGCGGCCGTGCTCGTGTACGATCGTGCCCTGTCCGAGGGCGAGCGACAGCAGGTCGAGGCCTACCTGCAGAACAAGTACGGCGATGGTGCAGCGCCACCGGATCCGGCGATCTCGATATCCACCCCGCGCGAAGGTGCCGTGCTGGGGGGACCCAATGTCACGGTGAGCTATACGACGACCGGGTTCGATCTGATCAATGTGGATCACGTCCAGCTGTCACTCGACAGGGTGGCGGGTGCATGGCAGCATAGCGCCAGCGGGGCTTACACCTTCAAGGGGGTCTCCCCGGGAGTGCACACGATCACGGCGCAACTCTACCTCGATCACGATAGCCCCTTGTCTAATCCAGAGGCGCTGGACTCGGTCACGGTGTCGGTCGAGGAGATCACGGCGCCGACCATCGATATCACGGGTCCGGAGGACGGCGAAACCGTGTCGGGACCGAGCGTGTCGCTCAACTACAGCGTGGCCGGCCCGTTCGACCACATCCATTTTTCGATGGACGGGGCCCCGGCGATCATGGAGTTCAACCCGACCGGCGTGTTCACCTTTGAAGGGGTGTCAGAGGGCAACCATGTCATCACCGCGGAACTGGTCAACGCCAATCATGTGGAACTCGACAATCCCGAGGCCGCCGATTCGGTTACGATCACGGTCGTGAACTCGACAAGCGGTGGCGGCACCTCGGGAGGCGGGTCCACCGGAAGCGGGTCCACCGGAAGCGGGTCCACCGGAAGCGGGTCCACCGGAAGCGGGTCCACCGGAAGCGGGTCCACCGGAAGCGGGTCCACCGGCGGTGGCTCTGCCAGCGGTGCCGGGATAAGCAGTGGTGGTTCGACCTCCGGCGCTACGAGCGGCGCCTCTGCCACCGGCGGGTCCGAAGGCAGCGGTGGCGGGGCCCTGGATCCGTTCCTCCTTGCCCTGTTGTTGATACCGGGAATAGCAAGGCTGCGATGCGAGCGGCGTAGCTGATCCCGAACCCGCAGAACGGGCGCCTGATTCCAGGCGCCCGTTGTTTTCAGGGGGGGGTGTCCTCGGGCCCCGGGGCGGGCAGCCAGTCACAAGCTGGATCCCGACAGCACGTTCCACGGATAATGGCGCCATCCTGTCCACCCCCGCCGATCGGCCGAATCCGGACCTTCCTGTTTGACCGACATCGATCAGATCGTCCTGCTTGCCGGGGGTGGTCGCGGGGGCACGCGTCATCCTGAGCGTACCCGACCGCTGGGCTGAGATCGCGTTGGGGATGCTGACGATCGGGCTCGGCGTGTACAGCATGCTCAGAAAGGAACTCGGCCAGGAATTCAGGCTTCGTCACGAGGATCCGCGAGGGTTGCTGATCGGCGGCTACCTGGGGGCGCACCTGTCGATCAGCAAGGGCAATCGCTGGATCAAGCGCGGTTTCGAGGCGGTGACCCTGCTGGTCGGCCTCAAACTGATAGCGGGTTGAGTCGCGGAACCGAAGTCAGATCCCGTAGCGCTGGCGGTAGGCGTTGATCGCGTCGAGGTTCGCCGAGTATCCGGGTTCGTTCTGCACCAGGGTCACCAGGTCGGCGAGGGTCGCGATCGGGATCGCGTGAATACCGAGTTCATGCTCGACCTCCTGAATTGCCGAACGCGTCTCGCGGCCCCGTTCCTGGCGATCGAGTGCGATTGCGACACCCGCGGGCTCGCTGCCATGCGCGTGGAGAATCTCGACGGCTTCCCGTATGGCCGTGCCGGCGGTAATCACGTCGTCGACGATGAGCACCCTGCCGCGCAATCGCGCTCCCACGATATCGCCCCCCTCGCCGTGTGTCTTCGCTTCCTTGCGGTTGAATGCCCACGGAACGTCTAGCTCATGCTCACCGGCTAGTGCGATCGCAACGCTTGCGACCAGCGGGATGCCCTTGTAGGCGGGCCCGAACAGCATGTCGAACGGGAGTCCGGCGTCGGTGATCGCCCGCGCATAGTAGCGGCCGAGTGCCGCGAGCGTCTTCCCCGTGTCGAACAATCCGGCGTTGAAGAAGTACGGACTCTGCCGACCGGACTTGAGCGTGAAATCGCCAAACCGCAGCACGCCCGCGCGGATCGCGAATTCGAGAAACTCGATGCGGTAGTTCATCGGCCGGGTTTGTTCTCGTTTGGGGGCTAGCGGGTATGCCCCCGATTCAGGAATGCCGGTATTGTAATCGATTCGTTGGTTCGTCCCGGGATGTCGTTCGGGGCTTGTGACGGTCGGCAGGTATCCTGCGTGCGAGGCGGACGCTCGGGGTGAGATACAATACGCCGCATTTCCCCGGGAGCCTTGCTACATGGTCCGTATCATGACCTTCAACGCGAACGGTATCCGGTCCGCGGCCCGCAAGGGGTTCTTCGAGTGGCTGCCCGGACAGGACGCCGACCTCGTCTGCATTCAGGAGACCAAGGCTCAGGAACATCAGCTCACCGATCCCCTTTTCTGCCCCGATGGATACCATTGCCGGTATTTCGATGCCGTGAGGAGAGGGTACAGTGGCGTTGCGATGTATGCGCGACACGAACCGGACGACGTGGTGACGACCCTCGGTTGGGGCGAGTTCGATGTCGAGGGGCGATATCTGGAGATGCGCTTCGGCAAGCTCAGTGTCGCCTCCGTCTACTTTCCGTCGGGCAGTTCCAGCGAGGATCGCCAGCAGGCCAAGTTTCGCTATCTGGACCTGATGCGACCCTATCTGAAATCGTTGCGGCGCAAGCGGCGCGAGTATGTGCTGTGCGGTGACTGGAATATCGCCCACCGGCAGATCGACCTGAAGAACTGGCGGGGTAACCAGAAGAACTCCGGATTTCTGCCGGAGGAAAGGGCGTGGATGGACACCCTGTTCGGGGAGATGAAGTTCGTGGATGCCTTCCGGCAGGTCAACCCGAATCCCGAGCAGTACACCTGGTGGTCGAACCGCGGCAGGGCCTGGGAGAAAAACGTCGGGTGGCGCATCGACTATCAGGTGCTCACCCCCGGGCTGACGGACAAGGTGTTGGCTGCGTCGATCTACAAGGACCGGCGCTTCTCTGACCATGCCCCCTTGACCCTGGACTACGATATCGAACTGCCCGAATGACCGGGTCTCCGGGACGCGCCGGATGGCGCGAGGCGCTGGCGGTCTACACCAAGCCGAGGGTCGTCACCATGGCCCTGCTCGGATTCAGCGCCGGCCTGCCGTTCCTCCTGGTCTTCTCCACACTCTCCGGCTGGTTGCGCGACGTCGGTATCGAGCGGACCGTGATCGGGTTCTTCAGCTGGGTCGGCATCACCTATTCCATCAAGGTGTTCTGGGCGCCGGTGGTTGACCGCGTGCCGCTCTGGCCGTTCACCCGTGCGCTAGGCAAGCGGCGCGGCTGGATGCTGGCCGCGCAGATCGGCATCGCCGCCGGACTCTTCGGCATGTCACTGGTCGATCCGGTGACGCATATCGCGCACGTGGCGTGGCTGGCGCTACTGGTCGCCTTCTGCTCCGCGACGCAGGACATCACGATCGACGCCTATCGTATCGAGGCACTCGAGCCGAAATACCAGGGTGTCATGGCGGCCTCCTATGTGCTGGGCTACCGTATCGCCCTGCTGGCGGCGGGAGCCGGGGCATTGTATCTCGCCGAGGATGTGTCGTGGTCGGCTTCCTACCAGGTCATGGCGGCATTGATGGGGATCGGAATGCTGACCACGCTTCTGGTCAGCGAGCCCTTGCACGCAGTGAACAATGGCACCAAACGGATGGAGGCGCGTGTCGAGGCGGTGCTCGGTGTTCCCGGCAGGAGCGGGTGGCCGTGGCGGCTGATCGTCTGGTTCTCCGAGGCGGTCGTGAGTCCGTTCGTGGAATTCTTTGCGCGCAGCGGCAGGCTGGCGCTGGTGATTCTCGCGCTGATCGGGATGTACAAGCTGAGCGATATCACCATGGGTGTGATGGCGAACCCCTTCTATCTCGATCTGGGATTCAGCAAGAAACAGATCGCGGATGTGACCAAGGTCTTCGGTTTTTTCATGACCATCGCCGGTGCCGGTCTCGGGGGAGCGATGGTGCTTCGATTCGGCATCATGCGTCCCTTGCTGCTGGGCGCGATACTGGTCGCCTCGACGAACCTGCTGTTCGCGGTACTGGCGAGCGTGGCGCCGAATATCGTGCTGCTTGCGGTGGTGGTCAGTGCGGACAATCTCAGCGGCGGGATCGCCACCGCCGTATTCATTGCCTATCTCTCCAGCCTTACGAATACGCATTACACGGCCACGCAGTATGCCCTGTTCAGCTCGTTGATGACCCTGCCTGCCAAGTTCCTCGGTGGCTTCTCCGGGTTGATCGTCGATGCCGAAGGCTATGCGGCCTTCTTTGTCTACGCATCGCTTATCGGAGCGCCGGCGATCGTGCTGGTTTTCTACCTGATGCGCAGGGGCGGGGAGATGTCCGGGATGACCTCGGCCGCGAATCGCGCCCCATCCGATTGACCAACTGTTGATCTTCGGATCCAAGCCCGGATACCCTTGGCTGCACCCCACCAACACCGCACAAAGGATCGCTTATAAATGGTTCAGTGCCTCTCTGACCGGACAGATGCGTCAATCCCCCTTTCGTTTGATCCTCTGGAAATGGTCCCGGTGGTTCGGTACGAAGGCGCTGAATCGAATGACCAGCGGTAACCGGTTCGACTCTACGAAGACCGTTCAGTGGTGGACGATATCGTTGCCGCGTTCGCTCGCGTTGATGGGGACACGGACATCACACCCGCCGAAACGCCGATGTCGGTCAAACGTCTGGAGTGGGAACCCCTGCAAAGGGTGCTGCGTGAGCACGGCGGCAACATCTCCGCCACGGCGAGGGCGCTGAACATGCACCGACGTACCTTGCAGCGCAAGTTGCAGAAATTTCCGGTAAAACGTTGATCCGTCCGCGAAGTGCGATTGTGGGGTGCTGATCTCAGGGACCATTCAAAGGGGAACGGAATGAAGAACAAGTTCGATGACATTCTGGGTACCGTCGGGCGCACGCCCGTGGTCAGGATCAACAGGCTGGCACCCGAGGGTGTCAATCTCTTTGCCAAGCTCGAGGCGTTCAACCCGATGGGTTCGGTCAAGGACCGGTTGGCACTGGGGGTCATCGAGGACGCCGAGCGCAGGGGACACCTGAGACCCGGACAGACCGTGATCGAGGCCACCAGCGGCAATACGGGCATCGGGTTGGCGATGGTGTGCGCCCGCAAGGGGTATCCGCTGGTCGTCACCATGGCGGAGAACTTCAGCGTCGAACGCCGCAAGCTGATGCGCTTCCTGGGCGCTAAGGTCGTGTTGACACCAGCCTCGGAAATGGGGAGCGGCATGCTGGCCAAGGCCGTCGAACTGTCGCAGAGGCACGGCTGGTTTCTGTGCCGGCAGTTCGAGAACGAGGCGAATGCCGAGATCCACTCGAGGACCACCGCCCGCGAGATTCTGGAAGATTTCGACGGAGAGCGTCTCGATTGCTGGGTGACCGGTTATGGAACCGGGGGGACGCTGAAGGGCGTGGCGCGCGTCCTGAGGCAGGAGCGCAGGGACACGCGCATCGTGGTCTGCGAACCGGACAACTCCCCCCTGCTGGGTAGCGGCATTCCACAGCGACGTACCGCCGAAGGCGCACCGGCAGAGAGTCATCCCGGTTTCCGGCCCCACCTCATGCAGGGCTGGACGCCGGATTTCATCTCGGCCCTGACCGAAGACGCGGTCAGCGGAGACCTGTTCGATGAGATCGTTCCGGTCAAGGGGGACGATGCGCTGGAACTGTCCCGCCGGCTGGCACGTGAGGAGGGGATATTCTGTGGGATCTCGGCCGGCGCAACGCTTGCCGGGGCATTGAGGGTCTGCGAGACGCTGCCCGCGGGCGGCACCGTTCTGTGCATGTTACCCGACACAGGCGAGCGGTATCTCAGCACCCCGTTGTTTGAAGACATCCCGGTGGACATGACCGAGGAGGAGATTGA
>JAJDOJ010000079.1 GCA_022340215.1 Gammaproteobacteria bacterium | reverse complement strand
GCTTGCGCAGGGTGGAGAGTTTGGCTTCGTCCTGTTTTCGTCAGCCAAAGCGCTCCGTGTGATCGACGATACCACCTTTATTTTCGCTATCAGCGTCATCTCAGTGAGCATGCTGGCGACACCGCTGCTGGTGCAGGCCGGTGCCACGCAGGCCTTTCCGGAGGCGATCGAGAGCAGCCTGACACTGGGGGCCAATGCGCTCAGCATGGTCGGGGTGCCGGTGGATGATGTCGACCAGCTAATGCAGGGCGTGCGCAAGGCAAACTATAACCTGGTGCGGCCGGCAGCTGATGGCTATTAGGGCTGCCCGATGTCCCGCCGAATGCCCCGATTCCGAGGCGGGCGACAGTGGTGATCAGCCATCGACGGCAATCTTCCTCAGGCCCTCAAGTGCAACGCTGAACACCGCAGGATCGGCCTATGTCGGATATCCCACGTATGCCGGCAGTGCAAATCTGGGGGCATCAGGGACCAGCGTCAGCCTGCGGGTGTCGATCAGATTCTGCAGAAGCCGAAGCGGGAAATAGCCGGCACCGCACTCGCTGAGGATATGCTGCAGACCCAGTCACCCGATACTCGCCACAAGCGGAGCGGCACCTTGCTCGTCGAAATGCATGCTGTGTTTGTGGAAGATTTCCGGGCCCCAGTCAACATAGACGTAATCGCTGTCGCCCGGCCCGGTGGCGCCGATACGAGTCGAAACCAGCACGAACTCTTCATCCATGAGATGCTCGACTGTCATTCCAGGCCGACTCTGGGGCGTATACATGACGCCGATATCGATGCTTCCCTCAACCAGCCGTTGCATGAGCCTTTCCTCGAAGCCGATTTCGGCGCGCAGGGAGATATCCGCCGCCGCTTTGACGCTGTGCTTTTGGGCATATTACAGTATCTCTTTGCGCTGGGCTGGTGAATAACGCTTTCCCTTTGCCGGCTCTGTTTTCCCCGGGCTCCGCTTCCCAGCGACATCGTTACCATCCACGCGGTTCTCAATCGGGCTTTCCATTTCAATTTCCTCTCGTTTCACAGTTGATGAACGTGAGAAGAAACCGAGATAATCCGCCTCTAATATGTCAGACTTTTCTTCTCATCCAATGATGAAGAATTATCGTCTACGACATGTAGTGACTGATTGCGGAACCTTAAATGATTGCGTAATGCTGAGCTGGAGGTAACCGGCTCACCACGTGCAGGAGAAAGATTATGTCCACATTGATTGACAACTTTTTCATATGATGGTGTTGTGACCGTGAACCGTGTACTTCTTAAACCCGAATTTAGCGTTGATGATCTACAGGAGCGGGTGGCAATGCTGTGTGAAAACGTCAAGACCTATCACTCAGACAGCGGCTTTGTCGGTGGATTTGTCGCGCTCAATAGCGGGAACATTTCAGATCGGCTTGGCGGGTACCCGATATGAACTCAGACGAAAGAATCAGGACGGCACCGCCCGCGGATCACCTTTCATCCTGGTGGCTACGCTCTGTGCTGATCGTAATGGCGATCGGCTTCAGCGTATTGATCTACCTGACCGTGAAAGTGCACCACGACGCCCCTCCTCTCCCCCAACAGGTCGTTGATTCACGCGGTGCCGTGCTGTTTGAGAAGTTCGATATCCAGAACGGCCAGCAGGTGTTTCTCAAGTACGGCCTCATGAACAACGGCAGTATCTGGGGACACGGCGCCTACTTGGGGCCAGATTTTTCGGCGCAATATCTTCACAACCTTGGGCTCGATGTTGCCAACGCCCACGCACAAGCGCAGTTCGGGCGGCGATTCGAGGAGCTTGCTCCGAGTGAACGGGCAGTAGTGGAAGGTCTCGTCAAGGCGCAACTCAAGGAAAACCGCTACGAGTCGGATACCGGTCGGCTGGTTCTGACCGATGCCGAGGTTAATTCGTTTGACCGGCAACAGGCGTGGTGGGCTGAGTATTTCCGGAGCCCCGAGGGCAATGGCGGACTTCCGGCCGAGTTTCTCAAGGACCGGGAGGAGCTTCGTGATCTGAGCGCCTTTTTTGCCTGGACAGCCTGGGCCTCGGTTACCAACCGCCCCGACGAATCCGCGACCTACACGAACAACTTTCCTTACGATACGCTTGTTGGTAATACACCGACCGGCGGTGCGCTACTGTGGAGTGCGCTGAGCCTCATCGCCCTGCTGGGTGGAACCGCGCTGGTGTTGCTCGCGTTTGGCAAATTCGACTATTTGGGTTGGAAGTCGTCTGATACACATGTGGAACCGGGCCTTGTGCCTGGACATCCGACGCCAAGTCAGCGCGCCGTGATCAAATTCTTCGTCATCGTCGGACTGCTGTTTCTCGCACAAACGCTCGTGGGTGGCGCCACTGCGCACTATCGGGCCGATCCCGGCAGCTTTTACGGCGTCAACATTTCCGGTTTTCTCCCTAGCAACATACTGCGCACCTGGCACTTGCAGCTGGCAATTTTCTGGATCGCGACATCGTATGTTGCGGGCGCCCTGCTCCTGGCAACCGAGGTCGGTGGACATGAACCGAAGCATCAGGCAACGCTGATTCACATCTTGTTCGGCGCGCTCTTTGTCGTTGTCGCCGGAAGCTTGCTCGGCGAATGGGCCGGGACCTTTCAATGGTTGCCGGATCATTGGTTTTGGTTCGGCAACCAGGGCTGGGAATACCTAGAACTCGGGCGCGCATGGCAGATTCTCCTGGCAATCGGCCTGATCTTTTGGTTCGGCTTGCTGGTTCGAGGAGTGGCACCGTCCCTGAAGTCACCGAAGTCGAAAGAGCTGACCGGCTTTTTCCTGTTAGCAGCGCTCGCGATTCCTATATTTTACCTTCCCGCGATGTTCTTTGATGGCACGACGCACTTCTCCATTGTCGATACCTGGCGCTTCTGGATTATCCACCTTTGGGTCGAGGGCTTCTTCGAGTTCTTCGTCACAGTGCTCGTTGCTATCATTCTCTCGGGCCTGGGCGTAGTTACGCGTACGACCGCTACGCGCGTGATCTATCTCGACGCAATTCTCTATTTCGGCGGGGGCTTGATCGGCACAGGACATCACTGGTACTTCAACGGGCACTCGGAACTGAACATGGCGTTGAGTGCCGTTTTCTCGGCCCTCGAAGTCGTGCCGCTCACGTTGTTGACACTCGATGCCTGGGATTTCATCAAAGTGACGCGAACCCAGCGCGACCTCTCGGGCAACCCGATTCCTGTCCCTCACAATTGGACGTTCTATTTCATCATGGCAGTCGGTGCGTGGAATTTCCTCGGCGCCGGTGTTTTCGGGTTCCTGATCAACTTGCCGATCGTGAGTTACTTCGAGGTCGGCACCCTACTCACGGTTAATCACGGCCATGCGGCGATGATGGGCGTGTTCGGTATGCTGGCAATTGCCCTGATGGTTTTCTCCGTACGCCACGTATCCACCGAATCACAGTGGACTGAGCTACAGAAGTATTTCAGGGTGTCGTTCTGGGGATTGAACGTGGGTCTGGCGATGATGGTTATCTTCAGCCTGTTTCCTGGTGGAATTCTGCAACTAGTGGACGTGCTGGAGAACGGCTACTGGCACGCTCGCGGTCTTACTTACACGGGCCAGGACTTGCCACGGCTCATCGAGTGGCTGAGAACGCCGGGCGATCTGGTCTTCATTTTTGTCGGCGTCGTTCCAGCACTGATTGCTGTTATAAAGTGCTACGCAAACGTAAGAGCAATCCCGGCATCGGCTGCGGTTGACTTGGCAAATCAATAGGGCAATTTCACCATGACTATTCCGAGTGCAAAAGTTGAGCGAATCCGAAAAGGCGGTAGCCCGGAGCATAGTGCCCGAAATAAGGCGATTGCCGGAAAATAGCGTACCAGATCGCGCCGGGTGAGCTGCGAAGCAGTGAACGGCTTGGGCAGGAAGCCCAAGACCGGTGCCCAAGCAAAGCAGGGACAGCGCCGCGCCGGGATCGTTCGTCATCAAGGCGCGACAACAGGCGCATAGTCGAACTATGGTACGGTTGTCGCAACACGGAGGACGGACGAAAAGACAAACAGGATGGTATGTCATTTGACAGAAATCGCCTAAGGCAGCGGTTTTCTAGTTGGCATGAACGCTGATTCATCTGGCCGGAAGCCAATCCCTACGAATCCTCAATCCAATCCCAGTTGCGGCCACAACGCGTCGACGCGTTCCTTGACCGCCTGGGCCATAACGATCGGGCGTCCCCATTCCCGTTGCGTCTCCCCCGGCCATTTGTTGGTGGCGTCGAACCCGACCTTCGACCCGAGACCCGAGACCGGAGAGGCGAAATCGAGATAGTCGATCGGGGTGTGGTCGATCAGGGTGATGTCTCGGACCGGATCCATGCGTGTGGTCATTGCCCAGATGACATCCCGCCAGTCGCGGGTATCGACGTCGCTGTCCACGACTATGACGAACTTGGTGTACATGAACTGGCGCAGGAACGACCAGACCCCCATCATCACACGCTTGGCGTGCCCGGCGTACTGCTTCTCGATGCTCACGACCGCCACCCGATAGGAGCAGCCCTCCGGCGGCAGATAGAAATCGGTGATCTCCGGGTACTGCTTCTGCAGCAGGGGGACAAACACCTCGTTGAGGGCGACCCCGAGGACGGCCGGCTCGTCCGGCGGGCGGCCGGTGTAGGTACTGTGGTAAATCGGCTCGTTGCGAAGGGTGATGCAATCGATGGTCAGAACCGGGAATTCCTCGACCTCGTTATAATACCCTGTGTGATCGCCGAAGGGACCTTCCGGCGCGGTGTCCCCGGGCTGAATGAATCCCTCGAGGATAATCTCGGCGGTCGCCGGGACCAGCAGGTCACTCGTCCGACACTTGACCAGCTCCGTCTTTCCACCCCGCAGCAGGCCGGCGAAGGCATGTTCGGAGAGGGTGTCCGGGATCGGCGTGACGGCGGCCAGCGTCGTCGCGGGGTCCGCACCGAGTGCCACGGCGACCGGAAACGGTTCCCCGGGGTGGGCCCCGGTCCAGTCATGGAAATCCAGCGCCCCGCCGCGATGCGCGAGCCAGCGCATGATGACCCGGTTGCGGGCGATGACCTGCTGGCGATAGATGCCCATGTTCTGCCGGCTGCGCCGCGGTCCCCGGGTGATCACCAGGCCCCAGGTCACCAGCGGTCCCGCGTCCTCCGGCCAGCAGGTCTGCACCGGGAACAGCCCCAGGTCGACCGCCTCTCCCTGCAGTACGATCTCCTGGCAGGGCGCCTTGCGCACCGTGCGGGGCGCCATGTCGAACACCTTGCGGAACACGGGCAGGCTCTTCCAGGCGTCCTTAAGCCCGCCGGGCGGCTCCGGTTGCTTGAGAAACGCCAGGAGTTCCCCGATCTCGCGAAGCGCCTCGACCGATTCCTCCCCCATGGCAAGGGCGACACGTCTGGGGGTCCCGAAAAGATTGCCCAGCAATGGCACTCCGGCGCCCGCGGGTCGCTCGAACAACAGGGCGGGGCCGCCCTGCTTGAGCGTACGGTCGCAGATCTCGGTGATTTCCAGGTTGGGATCGACCGGCACACCGATTCGCTTTAACTCGCCAATTCCCTCAAGATAGGCGATAAATTCGCGAAGATCGCGATATTTCATTCATTTTCTCCGAATTCTGCCAGCACCGGCGCATGGTCCGACGGCCGCTCGAGCCGGCGCGGAGCGAGGTCGATGCGGCATCCCCGGCAAAGGCGCGACAGCGCGGGCGACACCAGGATCAGGTCGATCCGAAGACCCGCATTCCGGCGAAAGGCCCCGGATCGATAGTCCCACCAGCTGAAAGAACCGGACGGCTGATCGAAGAGGCGAAAGGCATCGACCAGACCGGTTTCCCGTATCGAGGTCAGTGCGGCACGCTCGGCGGGACTGCAGAGGATCCGGCCACGCCAGGCCTGTGGGTCGTGGACGTCGCGATCCTCGGGCGCGATGTTGAAATCTCCCAGGACGACCAGCCGCTCGTGCTCACGCCCCTCCACCTCGAGGTAGTCGCGTACCCGCCGCAGCCACTCGAGCTTGTAGGCATACTTCTCCGAGCCGACCTCGGACCCGTTGACCACGTAGAGATTCACGACCCGGATCCCGTTGACCGTCGCCGCGATGATCCTGCGCTCGGGATCGTCGAGCCCCGGGATGTCGGTCACCACGTCCCCGGCTGGCTCACGCGTCAGCAGGGCCACCCCGTTGTAGGTCTTCTGTCCGTTGAACACGGCGTAATAGCCCGCCGACCCGATGGCCTGCCGCGGGAACTGTGCGTCGGTTACCTTGGTCTCCTGCAGGGCGAGGATTTCCGGTCGGTGGCGCGCGAGCCAGTCGGTGACCTGGGCCAGACGGACGCGCAGGGAATTGACGTTCCAGGTGGCGATATCCAGTTCGTCGCAGCCTTGCATATCGATCGACTCCCTGACCGATGACACCCGGCTCAAGGGAAGTCGAGCCGCACACCGAGCGCCCACGCGGCCAGGACGAAAACTACGAGGAATGTCGTCGTACCCAGTCCGCCCCACGCACGGTACCGCCTCACCAGTCCGAATTCGGACTCGGCTGAGAGTAGATACGGCAAGCCGCTATCTTTCGGATTCTTCATCACGTGTGTCACCAGCACTTCGCGTCGACGCACCCGTTCAATCATGACCTGTTGCCGCGCCGCACTGCGCGCCCGCTCCCATTCCTGGATGTCGACCCTGCCGTCACCATCGGCATCGAAAGAACGCATGCGCTGTGGATCACGCTTCCATGCCCTCAGTGTGGCCGAGATTTCCTCCTTGACGTCCGTCTGATAACCGGTGCCCTGGGTACGGAACGTGCCCAGGGCATAGACGGTCTCGCCGGGCAGCAGCAGCGATTCGGTATAGCGATAGGTCTCCATGCCCATGGAGAACAGGCCGCCGAGAAACCTGTCCAGGAGACTGTCGGACTCTTCCGGAGTGAATTCCGGCCAGGGGCTGTTGCCAGTCCAGCGTCGGGTATGGGTAGTGGTCACATCCGCTCCCTCGGGATCGACGATGCATTCCCCGGTCCCGTCCCTGATGGCAAAGATCCCGTCACTCTGCCCGCTGTGCAGGGAGCGCCATCCCACACTCCGCTCCCTTCCCGAGGCGGACACCGGACGTTCCTGCACGGTGAACCGATACCACAGGCACTGGCGTCTGGAGAGCGGCGCGAGGATCGGCTGGCCGTCCAGCGCCTCGCCCATCCCGACGATCTCGACGTAGCCCTGGTGGGCGGACCGTATCCTGGACGTCGGGATATCCTCGATGTAGCGCGCGCGCCGAAGGTAGTGGAACCCGATGTAGAGCGCCACCAGCATCAGGCCGAGCGCGAGGCCCTCGGCCAGCCAGAACACACCCGGGGTTGCTGCGAGGATCTCCGAGCGCACCGGCGCCTCAGCCTGTTATCGCGCTGGATCCGTCGCCGATGCTCACCCGAAAAGGGCCTTCAGATTGACGTCGCGCCTTTCCGCATCGCTGAACTCGAGCAGCTCGAAGGGTGGAAACGAGAACAACTTCGCGACCACGATATCCGGGAACTGTTCGATCCGCACGTTGTTGACGTTCACGCTCTCGTTGTAGTACTCGCGCCGGTCCGCAATGGCATTCTCCAGACCACTGATGCGGGTCTGCAGGTGCCTGAAATGCTCGTTGGCGGTCAGATCGGGATAGGCCTCCGCCACGGCAAACAGGTTGCCGAGACCGACTCGCAGCATGCTTTCGGCCTGGCCCAGGGCGCCTATGTCCTGGTTGTTGCGGGCGTCGAACACCTGTGAACGCGCCTTCATGACCTTCGTCAGGGTGTCCTGCTCGAACTTCATGTACTGCCGGCAGACCTCGACCAGCTTCGGCAGCTCGTCGTGGCGCTGCTTGAGCAGCACATCGATGTTCGACCACGCCTTGGCAACGGCGTGTTTGAGACTCACCAGGTTGTTGTAGGTGAACACGACATACAGGACCGCCACGATCAGAAGCGCCAGTACGACGTAGGCCGCAATCTCCAAGGTCTCTCCCCTTTCCAGTGGTATGACAGCGATGGCGACGGGTGGCTTGGTCGTCACACCCGCTACTTCGATACGGCTTCCGGACCGATCGTTTCTTGTGTCCGCGTGTCAATTGTAGTTCATGACCGCGCGTGCGGCGGGACGCCCCAGAATCATCAATAAATATTATCGCTAACCATGAAAACAACTAATTGAAAGGCGGCGTGACCGGGGTAAGGCGATTGCCGGAAAATGGCATACCAGATCGCGCCGGATTTTCGTTCGTCATCAAGGCGCGACAACAGGCGCATCGTCGAACGATGTCACCGTTGTCGCAACACAGAGGACGGACGACAAAGACAAGCAGGATGGTATGTCATTTGACAGAAATCGCCTTAGATATCGATGTTCGTCGCCTGCAGCGCGTTCGATTCGATGAAGTCCCGCCGCGGTTCGACCTGGTCGCCCATCAGGGTCGTAAACATGTCGTCGGCGGCCACTGCATCCTCTATCCTGACCTGCATCAGCCGCCGGGTGGCGGGGTTCATGGTGGTCTCCCAGAGCTGGTCGGGATTCATCTCGCCCAGTCCCTTGTAGCGCTGAATCGTCTGTCCCCGGCGGGCCTCGTCCATCAACCAGTTGACGACTTGGGCAAAGTCCTCCACGGCTTCCTGGCGCTCTCCCCTGAGGACATAGGCATCGCTCCGTATCAGTCCGTACAACCCGGCGCTCAGAGAATTCAGTGCCTGAAAATCCGGTGACCCCAGAATCTCGGGGGTCAGATCAAAGCTGTGTGCCTGTCCATGCACCCATTTCGTAACCCGGACGAAGGCATCGTCCTGCGCTTCCCCGGTGATGGTGGCTGCCTCGTACCGCGTCCCCGAGGGGCTGTTGGCATTCAGCCGTTCGAGTAGTTTCTTTGACCAGCTTTCCAGACCTTGCCGATTGTAAGGGGCCTGTACGGGGGCCGAGGTCAGGACCGACTCGAGAATTCTTCGGTCGAACCGACGCGAGAGGCGGTCGACCCGATACATCGCACCCTGATACTGCCTCACCAATTCGGCCAGCGACTCCCCTATCAGCGGCGCTTCGTTCGGATCGAAGTGCAGTCGAGCGCCGTCCAGTGCGAGCCGGGTGAGATAGTCGTTCAACTCGGCGTCGTCCTTGACATAGGACTCGTGCTTACCGCGTTTGACCTTGTAAAGCGGCGGCTGGCCGATATAGATATGGCCGCGCTCGATCAGCTCCAGCATCTGCCGATAGAAAAAGGTCAACAACAGGGTTCGGATATGCGAACCATCGACGTCCGCATCCGTCATGATGATGATTCGGTGGTAACGCAGCTTGTCCGGATTGTATTCCTCGGTGCCGATTCCGCAACCCAGCGCGGTTATCAGCGTCCCGACCTCCGCCGAGGAGATCATCTTGTCGAAGCGTGCCTTTTCCACGTTGAGGATCTTTCCCTTCAGGGGCAGGATCGCCTGGGTGTGGCGATCCCTGCCCTGCTTAGCCGAACCACCGGCCGAATCGCCCTCGACCAGGAACAGTTCCGATTCCGCCGGATCCTTCTCCTGGCAATCGGCCAGTTTCCCGGGCAGCCCAGCGATATCGAGTACACCCTTGCGTCGCGTCATCTCGCGGGCCTTGCGTGCGGCCTCCCGGGCGCGGGACGCCTCGACGACCTTCCCGACGATCGCCTTGGCTTCACCCGGGTGCTCGAGCAGGAATTCACCGACCTTCTCGCTCATTGCCGACTCCACAATGCCCTTGACCTCCGAGGAAACCAGCTTGTCCTTGGTTTGCGAGGAAAACTTGGGATCCGGCACCTTGACGGAAAGCACTGCCGTCAGACCTTCGCGGGCATCGTCGCCGGTAATATTGACCTTCTGCTTTTTAGCAATACCCTCGCGCTCCAGGTACTGGTTCAGCGTGCGTGTCAGCGCGGCCCGGAAACCCGCCAAATGGGTACCCCCATCGCGTTGTGGGATGTTGTTGGTAAAGCAGAAGATCGATTCCTTGTACGAATCGTTCCACTGCATCGCCAGTTCCACACCGGTGTCCTGACGCTGGGTGTCGAAGAACACTACCGTTTCGTGGATGGGGGTCTTCTTCCGGTTGAGGTGTTTAACGAAGGCCTTGATGCCGCCTCTATACTCGAAAACATCCCGGCGCTCGGCCAGCGGCGCCTCCAGGACGATGCGCACACCGGAATTCAGGAACGAGAGCTCCCGAAGTCGCTTAGCCAGGATGTCATAGTGGAATTCGATGTCGCTGAAGATCTCGGGACTGGGATAGAAGGTCACCACGGTCCCGGTCTGGTCCGATTCCCCAATCTCGGAGATCGGCGCAACGGGCTCGCCCAGGTGGTACTCCTGCCGATACGCCTTTCCGTTCCGCTCGATTCGCAGTTCCAGGCGCTCGGACAGCGCGTTGACCACCGAGACCCCGACTCCGTGTAATCCGCCGGAGACCTTATAGGCGTTATCGTCGAACTTTCCGCCAGCATGGAGCACGGTCATGATGACCTCGGCGGTCGATCGCTGCTCCTCGGGATGGATCCCTACCGGGATTCCCCTCCCGTTGTCCTGAACCGTGACCGATCCGTCGTCGTTGATCGAGACTCGGATCTCCGTGCAATAGCCAGCCAACGCCTCGTCGATGGAGTTGTCCACCACCTCGAAGACCATGTGGTGAAGTCCGGTCCCGTCGTCCGTGTCACCGATATACATGCCGGGACGCTTGCGAACGGCATCAAGTCCCTTGAGAACCTTGATGTTGTCTGACGTATAGGATGATTCCGGCATGGTGACCCCATCGCGTAAAGCGCGGGATTATACCAACTCCTCGAAGCCGCCGTGTTTCACGTGAAACACCCTGGTTTCACACCATCGAGACAGATCCAGTGCATTCCGCTCCAACGCGGTCAGGATGACCTGCGCCGGCAACTCGGCCAATCTTTCGATCACACGTTCCCGGCGCGCTGGATCGAGTTCGGCTGCCAGATCGTCCACCAACAAGGTTGGACGAATCGAGCCAGACGCGGTGAAAGCCCTGAGTTGTGCCAATAGCAGCACCACGACGAGCAATTTTTGCTGCCCGCGGGAAGCGAAATCACGCGCCGATCGACCTGACAGTGTGATCTGGAGATCGGCACGGTGTGGTCCATTGCCGGTGTGCCCAAGTTGTCGGTCACGATCCAGGGTCTCCCTCAGGGTGGACGCCAGATCGGTTCCCTCCGACCACCCACGCCGGTATCTCAATCCCACTTGTGCGCCATCCAGAAACTCTTCAGCGAGCTGAGCACAGAGCGGTTCGATTTGGGACACATACCCTGCCCTTGCCTGATCTAATCGTTCCGCGCTGTTGGTCAAGGCCTCGTCCCAGGCCTCGATTTCACGATCCCCACCGCCTCTGCTCAGCAGGAGGTTGCGCTGCCTGAGCACCCGTGTGTACTCACGCCAACTTCGGATGTCTCCTTGTTTCACGTGAAACACACCCCAATCCATGAAGGCCCGGCGATGCCCGGGTGGGCCGTTGATGATCACGTGGCTCAGCGGGTGCATGGTCTGTACCGGCAGTGCCGCCGCATACGACTCCACGGTATCCACCGTCCTTCCGTCCCGGCGCAACATGCGTCGCGCGCGCCCCAGTTCCATGCCAAGCGCGGAGATCCGCCCGGATCCGCTATCGACCTGCCCGAACAGCGTGAGTGAGGACTCACCGTGCGTAGTGAGTTGCGTGGGAAGACGGGCTCTAAAGGACCGCCCCCTTGAGAGGCAATCGATTGCCTCGAGGAGGCTCGTCTTTCCCGACGCGTTGGGACCGACGAACAGGTTGACCTCGCCGCAGAGCGATAAATCCGCCGATCTGATATTTCTGAAGTGAGTGATTTGCAGTCGGATCAGGCTCATTAGGCGATTGCCGGAAAATGGCGTACCAGATTGCGCCGGATTTTCGTTCGTCATCAAGGCGCGACAACAGGCGCATAGTCGAACTATGTCACTGCTGTCGCAACACAGAGGACGAACGAAAAGACAAGCAGGATGGTATGTCATTTGACAGAAATCGCCTTAGGTTACCGGCGATGCCGTAGCCGACAAACCGCAAGGCTGCGAGAGGTTCGAAAGCTTCACCACCTGAACATTCATCCGCCGACCCCAACTATTCCTCGCCTGGAATCGCTGATCGGTTATTGACCGTGCGTCCGGCGGTCGCAGAACCGACCGATACCTTCGGGCATCCTTTCGAGAGATCCCGGCTCAGGCGGATCGCTGGTGGCCTTTAAAAAGGTTTTCTATAGACGCATCGGCATGACGACGTAGCGTGAGGGACTATCCCCGGGCGCCTTGATCAGGGCACTTCCATCATCCGAGGTGAGATGTATCTCGACCGACTCCCAGTCGATCGCGGACAGTGCGTCCATCAGATACTGCACATTGAAACCGATCTCCATCTCCGGTCCGGAATACGTGACGGGCAGTTGCTCCTCGGCCTGCTCTTGTTCCGGATTGTTGGCCTCGAGTTTGGCGAGGTCCTGGGAAAGGATCAGGCGGACTCCCCGGTACTTGTCGTTCGACAGGATCGCGGCCCGTGAGAGTGCCTGCACCAGGGAGTCCCGATCGGCAACGAGCAGATGGCCGTCATCACCGGGGATCACCCGATTGTAATCGGGATATCGCGCATCGATCAGTTTAGAAACGAACGTGATCCCATCCATGGCGACCCGGATATGATTGCTGTCGATATCGACGTTGACGACGCTGTCGTTTCGATCGAGCAACCGGAGCAGTTCTTGAACCGCCTTGCGGGGCAGTATGACCTGCTTGACCTCCGAGAGGCCGGTGGACAGCACCTCGCTGTGCATTGCCAATCGGTGCCCGTCGGTCGCCACACCGCGGATGTGAGTTTCGGCGACCTCGAGCAACAGACCGTTCAGGTAATACCGAACGTCCTGCTGTGCCATGGCAAAGGCGACACGCTCGAGTATATTTCGCAAGCTCTCCTGTGACAGGGAAACGGAACACTCGCCCTCGAAGTCCTTTTGCCTGGGGAACTCCTCGGCCGGGAACGAGGCGAGTTCAAAACGGCTGGGCCCGGACGTCAGTCGAATCTTTTCGCCACCGGTCTTCATGCGGATCTCGGAGCCGTCCGGTAAGGCACGGCAGATATCCAGTAGTTTCCTCGCGGGCAGTGTAAAGCTGCCTTGCTCCGACGTCTCCAGATCGATCCGTGCCTCGATCCCCAGCTCAAGATCCGTCGCGCCGAGATAGACACCCTCATCGGTCAATCGTAGCAGGATGCAGCCCAGAATTTGCTTGGTGTTTTTCCTCTCGACGGCCCCGATGACTTGCTGCAGAGGGAGTAGTAACGTCTCGCGCGGTATGGTCAATTCCATTCCTGTTTCCAATAACAATAATTGTGAATTAAAAGATTGTAACTATTATTATATGCGGCAGGGCACTGTGGAAATACCAGAATAGTACCCTTAATTCAATCGCTTATAGACCAAAATACTTCTACGCATCCTCTGGATTCCTCGCCCGTTGCCTGTGGCCGTCCTGTGGATAACTTTGGAAGGTCATAATGAGCGCGACAAAACCCCCGGGATTTCCACATTATTCTCCCACGTCTGTCGAGGGGGTTGTTTAGATTAGATTCGGGCGTGATTCGCCAGGCCGCCAGGCGTACCGCCGGATCGGGTTCAAGTCTCCCCGACTCACAAACGATTCACCCTATCGCCCGCTGTGTTCATATTCGAAGACACGTTGGGGATACGAGGCCTAGTACATTATTCTATTACTTAAAATATTAATAATATATTTACGGCTAGAAACGTGGCTTCGAGGGCGACCATAAAAACGACCGCCGGCTATTCGGCCGATGACCCACGAAGGTTGCTCAGCCGAAACAAAGCGGTTGAGCACTGTTCATGTCGGCTTCGCTACGCTCTGCGATCACCGATCGGCTAAGTGCCATTTCCCCGCAGGGAGGTACCGAAACGACATTCCAGGAATACAATAATAATTAGTGAATAACTAACTTCTATTATTATTACTAGTCCCGCCCTCTTCTGTGGATAACTGCTCTTATTTCTTTTAATTCAACCAGTCGCGATAGAATTCGCGCTGGCGTAGGGTACTGGTTCTCGGTGAATTCGATCGGGAATGAACTGTGGATAACCCAGGGCTCCGAGAGACTCGTCCCGTTATAAAAGGAATATCCACAGGAGGCTCCCCCCGCGGTCCACGAGATATGCGAATCCGTTCCGCGGATTTTCAGCGGGGGCCGGGGCAGGAGGAAACTGGGTCGAGTGCGTGCGTATCCACCCCTTGCCGGCGAGAGGGCGGGCTCGGCCGGGGGATGATCCAGGTGGTTTCGGTGAATTCAGGCGGCGAGGATGCGCAGCAGGGTGTTGTAGTCTTCGTCGAGCCGGCTGTCGGTGTCCCGGAGCTCCTTGACCTTGCGGCAGGCGTGCAGCACGGTGGTGTGATCGCGCCCGCCGAAGGCGTCCCCGATTTCGGGGAGGCTGTGATTGGTCAGTTCCTTGGCGAGCGCCATGCACAATTGCCTGGGGCGGGTGATGGATCGGCTGCGGCGCTTCGAGTGCAGGTCGGCGACGCGGATCTTGTAGAACTCGGCTACCGTCTTCTGGATGTTCTCGATGGTGACGGCGCGATCGTGTACCGCCAGCAGGTCCCGCAGGGCCTCGCGGGCGAATTCCATCGTGATCCGGCTGCCGATGAAATTGGCATTGGCGATGACACGGTTGAGCGCGCCCTCGAGTTCGCGAATGTTGGAGCGGATGCGTTTGGCGATGAAAAAGGCCGTATCACTGGGCAGGTCGACCTTCGCGTCCTCGGCCTTGCGCTGCATGATCGCCACGCGGGTCTCGAGTTCAGGGGGTTCGATGGCCTGGGTGAGTCCCCAGCCGAAGCGCGACTGCAGGCGTTCCTCGAGACCGTCGACATCCTTGGGGTAGCGGTCGCAGGTCAGGATGATCTGCTGCTTGCTCTCCAGCAGTTCGTTGAAGGTGTGAAAGAACTCCTCCTGGGAGCGCTCCTTGCCGGCAAAAAACTGGATGTCGTCGATCAGCAGGACATCGACGGAGCGATAAAATCGTTTGAAATCGTTGATCGTATTGTGCTGCAGCGCCTTGACCATATCGGCGACAAAACGCTCGGAGCGAAGGTAGACCACGCGCTTGTCCTGGTCCTCGGCCAGGATTCGGTTGCCAACCGCCTGCATCAGGTGGGTCTTGCCGAGCCCTACCCCGCCATAGATCAGCAGGGGATTGTAGGCGCGTCCGGGGTGCTCGGAGACCTGAAACGACGCCGCCCTTGCGAGCTGGTTACACTTGCCCTCGACGAAGTTGTCGAAGGTAAACGAGTGGGTCAGGTGGCTCTCGAAGTAGTTACCCGCCCGCTTGGTGGTGGAGATATTTCCATCGCGCGCCGGCCGGGTCATCACGGCCGCGGTCCGTTTCTCGCCAACCGCTGAGCTGCCGATTTCCAGGACCACGTTCATTTCCGGGTTCTGGGACAAGGTTCGGGCGAGTGCGGTGATGCGTTCGTGGAAGTTGCTGCGCACCCAGTCCATGACGAAGCTGTTTGGTGCGAGCAGCCGCACCGCGCTGTTCTCCTCCTGGGCCTGCAAGGGGCGGATCCAGGTGTTGAGCTGCTTTTCCGGCAGCTCCCGCTCGAGCTGATCGACACATTGATTCCAAAGCGAACCCCTACCCAACGACGTGCCCCCCGTATCCGTGCGTAGATGAATTGACGAAGTCTACTCCGGATATTTGGCAAATAACATGCGTCCCGAGAGGGTAGTTCGAGCCACGATTTATTGACAAACCGCCGGTCGGCAAGTATGTTCGCGCGCTCCCCGAAAGGTTGGCCCGTGGGAAGGATCGGGCTGGCGAACCCAAGGTTTACAGGCCATGAAAAGAACATTCCAGCCCAGCAATATTCATCGGAAACGCACGCATGGGTTCCGGGCGCGGATGCGTACCCGTAGTGGCCGCAAGATCCTGAACGCCCGCCGCGCCAAGGGCCGGGCCCGTCTCTGCCCCTGAGTCGATCCGGGTCGTTTCCGGCCGCGTCGGCGTGGACGGTCCGGATCCGGGTGAAATCGGGGAACGAGAGGTCGCCGGGGCCGCTTCGCGCCGACATGATCGAGGATTCGCCGTTTCGGGTCGAGCCCCTGCAGCCTCCCGCTGACCGTAGCTTTCCCAGGAGTTCCCGCCTGACACAGTCGGCGCAGTTCCAGCATGTGTTTGGCAGCGGGACGAGGTTCGGAAACGGAGTCTTCACGATACGCGTCGCCCCGAGTGAATCAGGCCGACCGCGATTGGGTCTGGCGGTTTCCAGGAAGTGCGCACGGCTTGCCGTGCAGCGGCACAGGATCAAGCGGATCGTCAGGGAAAGTTTTCGTCACCAGCGATCGGTCTTGCCCCCGATGGACTTCGTCGTCATGTGCGCCCCGGGCGCGGCGCGCCTGTCGAACTCGGAACTGAACCGGTCGCTGCGGGGGCTTTGGAAACGCTCCGCACGTCTGGCGGGTGCTCGGCCGGTTACGCACGGAAACCCAAGGCGCCCCGAGTCGGGAAGCAGCGGATAGGAACGCAATGGAGAATCAGCGACTACTGGTCTATCTGTCCCTCGCGCTCGTCCTGTTCATGATCTGGCAGGCCTGGCAGCAGGACTACGGACCTGTGAACCTGCCCGGGTCGGCTGCCGTCGAAAGCAGGCCTTCCGGTGAGCCTTCCCCCGCGGAAGATACGCCCGTTCCGGGAGACATACCCAGTGTGCCCCGCACCGAACCGGAACAGGCTCAGGGGCCCGATGCACAGACCATCCGGGTCGTCACGGACGTGATCGACGCCAGAATCAGCACGACCGGCGGCGATATCGTACAGGTGAAACTGCCCACCTACCCCGTTTCCATCGATGAGCCCGACGTCCCTTTTACCCTGCTGGACGATTCGGCCCATGTCTATATCGCCCAGACCGGGCTGGTATTCGACGGCGATGCCTCGGGTCGCGACGCCGACGAACTCGCCCCCAACCATCATGCGCCCTTCTCGGCCGGGAGCGAGGTGTTCGAGCTCAAGGACGGAGAGGACGAGCTGCGGGTTCCGCTGCGCTGGACGGGACCCGACGGCGTTACGGTCACCAAGACGTACGTCTTCCGTCGCGGCAGCTTCCTCGTCGATATCGAACAGAGCGTGGAGAACGCCGGCGCCGAGCCCTGGATCGGGCGACAATACCGCCAGATTCGTCACGGCGCGGTTGCCCAAGACAGCGGATCGCGGTTCGTACGCACCTTTACGGGTGCGGCCTATTTCGACGGTAAGTACGAGAAGGAGACCTTCGAAGACATCACCGAAGAACCCCTGCGCAAGGAAATCGAAGCCGGCTGGGTCGCCATGCTGCAGCACTATTTCGTCTCGGCCTTCGTGGCCGAAAAGGGCGAGCAGAGCCTGGTCTATACCAAGGCGGTGCGCGGCCGTCTCGGACCGGAATACCTGATCGGCCTCAGCTCCGTACCGCAGACCGCCGCGCCGGGGCAATCCGTCACCTTCAGCACCCGCCTGTACGCGGGCCCGAAGCTGCAGCACCGGCTTACCGCGATCTCGCCGGGTCTGGAACTGGTGACCGACTACGGTATCTTTACCGTCATCTCCAAGCCGCTTTTCTGGTTGCTGGAGAAGATCCACGGATTGGTCGGCAACTGGGGCTGGGCCATCATCCTGCTCACGGTCCTGATCAAGCTGGTCTTCTACAAGCTGTCCGAGACGAGTTATCGCTCCATGGCCCGGATGCGGGCGGTGCAGCCGAAGCTGGCCGCTCTCAAGGAGCGCTACGGCAGCGACAAGCAGCGGATGAACCAGGCCCTGATGGACCTGTACAAGAAGGAGAAGATCAACCCGCTCGGCGGCTGCCTGCCGATCCTGGTGCAGATACCGGTGTTCATCGCCCTGTACTGGACCCTGCTCGAAAGCGTGGAGCTGCGCCAGGCGCCCTTCATGTTCTGGATTCACGATCTCTCGACGAAGGATCCCTACTACGTCCTGCCGTTGCTCATGGGCATCACCATGTTCGCGCAGCAGAAACTGAACCCGGCACCACTCGATCCGATTCAGGCCAAGGTCATGATGGCGCTGCCGTTCATCTTCACTGTGTTCTTCGCCTTCTTCCCTTCGGGGCTCGTGCTGTACTGGTTCGTCAACAACCTGCTCTCGATCCTCCAGCAATGGGTGATCACGCGGCGAATCGAGAAACAGGCCCGCTGATTCCCGGGATCCGCGCGGCCCGCCCCGGGATCGCCTGCGCATGGTTCGACCTGGGATGACGGCCGCGGCGTCCGACACCATCGCCGCCATCGCCACCCCCGCTGGGCGCGGATCGGTCGGTATCGTCAGGGTCTCCGGTCCCCGGGCCTTTGCCATCGCCGAGGCGGTCGTCGGTGAGCTGCCCACGCCCCGCCAGGCCGTCTACCGCCGGTTTCTCGATGGCGAGGGCCGGGACATCGACCGGGGACTGGCCATCCGCTTCCCCGCGCCCCACTCGTTCACCGGCGAAGACGTCCTCGAGCTGCAGGGGCACGGGGGCTCGGTGGTGATGGACCTGCTGCTGTCGCGGGTGATCGCCCTGGGCGCGCGGCCGGCCCGGCCGGGGGAGTTTTCCGAGCGCGCTTTCCTCAACGACCGGATCGATCTCGCTCAGGCCGAGGCCATCGCCGATCTCATCGACAGCCGCTCTGTGCAGGCCGCGCGCTCGGCCATGCGTTCCCTGGACGGCGAGTTCTCCCGGGAGATCAGGGCCCTGGTGGACACCGTGATCGAGCTTCGCGTCCATGTCGAGGCGGCCCTGGATTTCCCCGACGAGGACATCGATTTTCTCGACGACCCCCGGATCCGCGACCAGTTGCTCGACCTGATCGCCCGTACCGAGACGGTGCGTCGCGCGGCACGGCAGGGCAGTCTGTTGCGGGAGGGCCTGCGGATAGTGATCGCGGGGCGACCCAATGCGGGGAAATCAACCCTGCTCAACCGGCTGGCCGGGGACGACGCGGCGATCGTCAGCCATATCCCGGGAACGACCCGCGATGTCCTGCGGCGCGACATCCTGCTCGACGGAGTCCCGGTGCGCGTGACCGATACCGCCGGGCTGCGTGAGAGCCTGGATCCGGTCGAGCGCGAAGGAGTACGCAGGGCATGGCGGGAGATCGGGTCGGCGGACCTGGTTCTGCTCCTGACCGACGCAACATCCGGTTACGGAGAATCGGAAGCCGGGATCGAGGCCGACCTGCCACCGGGCGTCCCGATGTTGCGCTTGTGGAACAAGATCGATCTCGACGACGCCGTCCCGCCTCCCGCAGAGGGGGAACTCGGCATCTCCGCGTTTACGGGAGAGGGTGTCGGGGAACTGAGACGACGGATCGCGGAGCTCACCGGGGCGTCGGACACCGGCGAGGGCGTGTATCTGGCCAGACGAAGACATCTCACGGATCTCGACCGCGCCATCAGTGCGCTGGAAAACGCCGAGGCGCAGTATCTTGAGAACCGAGCGGGGGAACTGCTGGCCGAGGAACTGAGGACCGCACAACGAGCGCTGGGCGAGATCACCGGCGATTTCACCAGCGAAGACCTGCTCGGACGTATCTTTTCAAGCTTCTGCATCGGTAAGTGATGCTTGCCCCCGATCACCAGACAACACGTCGATGACCCACTCGCCTACCTGCCGGACCTCGAACTCCGGGGCGGAAGTTCACCGAAGCGT
Organism: Gammaproteobacteria bacterium; assembly: GCA_022340215.1. Taxonomy (NCBI): domain Bacteria; kingdom Pseudomonadati; phylum Pseudomonadota; class Gammaproteobacteria; species Gammaproteobacteria bacterium. The sequence goes on along the minus strand of JAJDOJ010000079.1, from coordinate 1,000 downwards.
TGGGCGGAGGGGACCGAACGGAAACGTGATTGACCTGGTTGTATGTGCGCTACGGCGAAGACGTAGAGGAGTTCTCCCGCCTCCTGCTTGCAATCGAGGTTGGGGCCGGACACGTGCGCCCTTCCGTCGTGATCCTGCGATTGAAGAACGGGCGGATCGCATGGTTCGTAAATGTGTGGCTGATCGATCCGATTTATCCCGGACCCTCTTTCCACCTGCTCGACGACGAACCAACCGGGAAAGGCCTCGAGTGGTGCACGGATGGGCTGCGGTTCTTCGAGATACCACGGGACGACGAGTATCTGATGCTTTACTGGAGGACCTATGAGTCCACCCGGGAACGAGAAGGGGCCGAAGCCGTGCGAGCCAAGGCGATGGAGATCGCCGAAAGTGAGTTCGGTACCTCGAGCGGAGTCCCACCGTACACCGCAGCAAACCGGCCGGCACCGAAAGGACCGAGGGCAAGACATAACTTCAGATGACCTGACTTCGCGGAATCTACGTCGAGCCCAGTTTCAGCACCAGTAGCTTGCCGGATCCGCTTCGCTTGATCCGACCTACGGTTTTTCCGTGCTTTCGGTGAGTCATGACATTGCGTAGGGTGGAACAAGCGCAGCGGTAAAGGGGTCAGAACCCTTTAAGGGTGCCTAACTCGATTTGGCTATCGTCCGGAGCCGGCTTCGTCACGGGTTTCTTTGGCCGGCCGCGAGCGTTGTAGCCGACTTTGACGCCAAGTGCCCGTTCGATCTGTGTGCGGAAGCGTTCGTTGCCGAGCGGTGTTCCAGTCTGTAGATGAGGAGCGCACCTCGCGGAGCATTGCGGAATCCGGGTGGGACAAGCATAGGCGGCGATAGGCGTTCTGGCGATCGGCAGGCTCTTTACCAAGGCCCATGTAGAGTCCATGGGGAGAGAGCGACGGATTGGGCTCGCCAAGGGCGTTGGCGCGGTAACTGGATCAGCGATAATCTTCGGGGGTATCGACCATCGCGGCGCGTACGGG
>JAJDOJ010000078.1 GCA_022340215.1 Gammaproteobacteria bacterium | reverse complement strand
GCGTATGGCATGGCACGCACTTCTGCTCGAGGATGGGAGACACGTCCCAGGCGTAACTGACCGGTGGGGGCGACTGACAGGCACAGAGGGAGAGTGCGGACGCCGCGAGCACGACGACAACGCGCTCGCGGGCGATATCATGGGGCGGAGGTTCCCTTGCCGGCGCGCAGGCGACAGAGATGTTGCTTCCGGGCCGGTGTGGAGGGTTCCCTGCCGATTTGCCGGTCTGGGTGTTATCTCCCACAAGCGTTGCCTTCAAGGTACGAAGTACCATCAAGCGGGTGATAATTCGATGTGGTCAGTCCCGCATTGTCCCGTGCGATGCACGCGAGATTTTCGACACTTTTCAGAATGCCGTTGCGCAGCTCGCTTCTCATGACAAAGGGGCCGACGATGGGTGGGATATAGAAATCCGGTTCCATTTCGGCGATGTAGATCACCGTGCTCCCGTTTCCGTCCGGCAGGATCCCCCTGCGTAGACCCCGTCGTTGTCCTTGATGGACAGCTCACCGAACTCGCCGGCCATCAGGTTACAGGCAATGCTGAGGAGGTAGGCTCGGAAACCGAGCCACTATAAACACCCAGTATATTCTAAAACACTGATGAGTTTTCTTATCCATGATACGAATCAATGAGGCCGGCCTGATTGAGGTAATCTAAGCGCACGCCTTCGAAGAATGGCACACTACGTCGGGAAAACCCCGTGGAATGGGGCCGAGACGGGTCCAATGAGGGGATTTCGGGGCAGGTGTCAGTTGTTGCGAGCACCCTGATCGACCCAGGTGCGCAGGACCTCCATCTCTTCCTCGGACAGGAGTATGCAGTCTCTCAGTTCATTCGAATTCACGTGAATGCGCCTTTCCCCCGCCATGTTAAAGATGCTGTGCCGGCTGTCTCCGGGCTCAATGATGGGGCCGTAGTAGGTTCCCTGAATGATTCCTTCGTAGGACGCCATGTCGAGTCCGACGATGTTGTAACCCTCGCCGTCGGGTGGGGTGTGACATGTCACGCATTTCTTCTTGAGGATCGGGGACACGTCACGCGAGTAGCTCACCTCGGGGGTGGAGCGGCAACCGGAAAGGGCGATCGCCAGGGTCGCGAGCCCGGCGGTAGCCATCGCCCGTATCATCGCTCGCCGTCGTGACCGCGGGATTGGTTGGGCCATCGTCCTGTTCACCGGCAGGTGAACGGATATCGGATCGCTACGGGGTACCGTCGGGTCAACTGCCACAATCGGAGTACTCGGTGTACGGATAGCCATCGCGCGCGATGCGACCCCTGGGGACGAGCCCGCCGTTGATCCGGGCGATGCATTCCAGCCTTTCGAAGCTCGTCACGACGCTCTCGCGCATCTTGATCTTCAGGACAAAACGGCCGACGACGGGCGGTAGGTAGAAGTCCGGTGTCATCTGCGCATCGTAGATCACCTTGGTGGCCTCATCACCGTAGGGCAGGATCCACCATTCGGTGGTGGCGGACTTGAAGTCGCTGTTCCGGGGGTCGGTCTCCACGCGCAGATACCAGGGACTGTCTTCATGCACACTCTGCATTCGGTTGATCTTCAGGCAGCGAAACCAGACACAGTCTTCGATCAGGGTCCGCACCCGGGTCGTGCCCGGTTCGGCTGGAGGAAGCACCTCGCTTTCCGTAATCGAAGGATTGAGCCGGTAGATATGCTCGAAATCGGTCAGTACCTTGTAGACCTGATCGGCGGGTGCGTCCACCCGCATCACCGTTCTGATGTGATAGGTGCCATCGTTATCTGTAACACTCAGTTCCTGGAGTTCGCCGGCCTCCAGGCCGCAGACGATCGCCAGCAGGAGCCAGTGTGCGCCCGCCAGTCTGGCCGCATGCCTCCGCCGCCTCCCCGACCGAGGCCTGTGAGCGGACATTGCGCGTATAAGACGGCCCATATTCGTCTCATGGGCAAGGGTTCCCGCAAGGTGCAGGGGAAGGTGTCACCTGCCCGTATACCAACCCAAGTCTAATCCAGGCGACAGGTGCGTGTCTTCGGATTCGGCGTTGGCAAATACGGACCATGGCGTGCGCGCTCGTGGCCCAGGCGCCTGCGTCGCAGCCGGTAAGACTCAACCCGGGCGACCTCTCCTTTCTGACCGCCTCGATCAGCAGGTCCAGCACGGGGCCGAGGCTGTTTTATCGCGCTTTCGGAAAAAGGACTCGAACCCGGATCGGATGCGTCTGACCTTGGAGGTGACGTCCGCTAATCCCTCCCTGATCTCCCGGTCCAGCACCTCGACGAGTTCCTCGAACTGCGCCGCGATGTCGTAGCCGTTGTCTTCGACGATGGAGTCCGTGGCTTCCTCGATATCGGTTCCATTCCTGGTGGTTGGCGAGGGGGCGATTCGTTGCGCCTCTGCTCCTGCATCGACCGGCGCCTGTTGCGCAGCCCGCAGGGCGTCGAGTTGCACCCTGATATCTTCGAACAGGCTGCCGATCGACTCGATCGCGATGTTGTCGGTGGGGGCGGGAATCCCGCCCTGAACCATGGCCAGGTCGACGCCACCGTTGTCGCCCGTCAGACGCTTCAGGGTCTCCAGGGATCCCGCCGTCTCCACGAGCTCCAGCGTGCAGCCGTCGCGGGCCAGGATGCGCTGGTATTGCATTGCATCGTGGTAATAGGCGCCGTCCCGGCTGCCGGTGGCAATGGAAATCCGGTCCGGTGGGGCAGGTTGCACGAACTGGCAGGTCACGACGAAACCGATCAGGACGACCAGCGCCGCCCCGCCCCAGGTCGTGGCGAAGTCCAGAACGCCTGACCGCTTGCCTGGTTTTCTGTCTCGTGGCATCGAGCGAACCCGGTAAGTCGCCTCCGAGAATCGATTGTAGAAGTGCGGGATCAACGCCACACTGGGCGTGGTGGAGTCGTCGCCGCACAAGCGTCGGCCGGGTTGTGGAACACGGCCTGGCGGGCCAATGGACGGGCATCACCCGACCGGGTTTTCCAGCGTGCCGATGGGCTCGATGTTGACGGTTACGACGTCACCGGATTGAAGAAAGCGGGGCGGTTTGAAGCCCATGCCGACCCCGGCCGGCGTCCCGGTGGCGATGATGTCGCCCGGTTCCAGTGTCATCGTGGCGGAGAGCGTCTCGATGAGACACGGGATGTCGAAGATCAGGTCCGCCAGTAATCCATCCTGGCGAGGTTCCCCATTCACCCGGGTCCGCACCCGCAATTCTCCCACCTCGGGAACGGCGTCGGCGGTGAGCAGCGCCGGACCCATGGGGCAGAATCCGTCGAGACTCTTGCCGATGAACCACTGCTGATGGCGCCTCTGCAGGCGGCGCGAGGTCACGTCGTTGAGGATGGTGTAGCCGTAGACATGTCTCATGGCATCCGCTTGGGAGATGCCGCGGCCGCCCGTGCCGATCACCACCGCCAGCTCGCCCTCGTAGTCGACCGATTCGGTGGGATCGAGGTGGCCGGGAATCGTTTCTCCCGGCCCGATGACCGTATTGGCGGCCTTGGTGAAGACGATGGGATGTACGGGGACGATGTCTTCGACCTTTCCTCCGCCAGCGGGAAGCGACTGCACCTCGTGGGCGTGTTCCCGGTAGTTCTTGCCGATGCAGAGGATGTTGCGCGCCGGACGCGGTATGGGCGCCAGCAGCGTCAGGCCCGTGAGCGGTCTTCGGCCGGCCCCCGACTCCACGGCGCGTCTCACGGTCTCCAGTGCCGTATCTCCGGCGGCGATGAGTTCGAGCAGGGACCTCGGCAATCCGTCTGCGGCCCGCGAGAGGTCGACGACCTCGTCATTTTGCCGATCGAGGGCCCCGATCCGCGTCGGGTCATCGTCCCTGAAAGTCACCAGCAACATACCGTGGTCCCCATCCGTATGGATTTATCGAGCGCCTTCGCCGGGCGGTGAGCAAGAAGCTTACCCGTGGTGACACTCAAGCGAAAGCGATTGCCCCTGCCGGCGCCGATTGTCTCGTTTGTGCCTGGCAATGGGGTGTCGTTTTCACTAAGCTTCCGGCCTTGGTGGAGACTCGTTAAAAACGATTCGGGGAACGGCATGCGGAAGACCTTCACGGAAGTCGGAAGTGCGGTGCTCCTGCTCTGGGTGTTTGTCGCCCTGGCGGGATGTCAGACGAAAAAGGATACCTACGATCCGGTGCCAGCGATTCAGGATATCACCGCGGGATCATCCCTGGTGCTGCTCAAACAGGTGGTCGTTTCGCGCGGTGTTCCGGCGACGGTATTTCAGAACGGACGGATCGTCGAAGCGCACGAGCTCCGTAACGACATGCCCTATTGCAGGCTGGAACTGGGTCAGCCCCCCGGCAACGATCTCGAGGTCAAACCACAGACCATCCCGGTGAAAACCGTTGATTACGACGATCGGCGGGTCGGGGACTCCAACGAGAAGGTCTCGGTGATGAAGGTCACGTTGGGCGCAACGGACACCAATCCCTTCCGGCGCATGAACTGCCTGTGGCCGGTACCCAGCGCCACGCCAAACTTCGTGACCGCCGAGGACATCGCCGCCACCCTGGGCGGATACTTTTCCATCGAGGAACCCGGCTAGCCTGGCCTGCGAGACGGGGGGCGAGGAATGCAGCCGACCCGGATACCGCTAAGCGTGGAACATTGCAAACCGGTGCTGACGCCGGGAGCAACTGGATCATCGAGTAAATCTCGGATGCATCGCTGACAACCTTCTTGCGCCATGTGATTTATACTTTTCGTACATGCGCTTGGCGCGTAACTACTCAGCCTGACAATAAATGTTGTCGATGCTCTGGCCAACGCATTTGGTGGTGCCCCTTTTATGCCGCGGTAAGGAATAGCTTCGTTCGGGGCTGAGTAGTTACGATTTATAAGGCATTATTGAGCGGTACTGTGCTCCTCATTTCCGATCATCCTGCGGGCATCAATACCAGCTCGCCTGAGAATAAAGACCCTACTTTTCACATGCAACCGCCGATATGGCAGCAGAGTATATTCTTGAACTACGACGAAAAAGGGGCTCTCCACTTCCAGTGGAATATGCGATCGGAACCTCAGAGGGAAAAGCGCGCACAAACCGAGCACTTCAGGGTTCTGTTTCGCCACGCTAATTTTTTATTTGTGGGAAATCTTGCGGGAAGTATCGCCCTGACTGTCGGGTTGTGGGATACCGCCCAACACAGTCTGCTGATCGCGTGGTTAGTCGTCGTAATCGTGTTCAATGTCGCCAGATTGGTGATGTGGCAACGAGTTCCGAATGGATTCAAAGGCGAAGCAAAATCGCACCGTCTGGAGAAATGGTTCTTAGCATCGATAGTAATTTCCGGCATTCTCTGGGGGTTGGCGGGGGGCCTGTTTTACGTCTCGGATCAGCCGGAAAACAGTCTATTTCTGACAGTTTTTATTGTAGCAATGTGCGCAGCGGCTACTGCATCCCTTTCATATCATCGCTTCGCGTATCCCGTGTTTCTACTGCCTGCAATCACTCCCGTTACGCTGCATCTGATCTCGGATAACTTAATGGTTGCAAAGGTCATCGGAGTGGTTATCCCGGTTTACTTCACGTTGCTGTATCTGCTTTCTCGGAAAATCTACCAGACGGCGCATGAGTCGATTATTGGCCGAATCAACAGCCAATATCAGGCCACCTTTGATCACCTCACCGGTGTGGCTAATCGGCGCGCGTACGAGGCAGCAATGAAGCGAGAGTGGTACCGCGCCATGCGCGGTAAGCAAGTGCTATCACTGGTAATAGCGGATATAGACGACTTTAAACGATGCAACGATACGCATGGACATGCAGTTGGCGATCGGGTCCTCAGATCGGTCGCCGAAGTATTGGAACAGCACATACGGCGCGGCGCCGATGTGGTAGCGCGTGTGGGTGGAGAAGAGTTTGCTATCATCTTGCCAGGGACTCACCTTGATGATGTATTGGCGCTGGCGGAAGCAATCAGAGTCGATGTAAGGACCCTGGCTGAAAGCCATGACAAGCAAATTCCCGAAGTGACAATGAGTTTCGGCGTATCGAGTGTAGTACCCGACAGTTCTCTCGACGCGGGGTTGTTGTTCAACCGTGCAGACGCTGCCCTTTACAAAGCTAAGAGAGAAGGGAAAGACAGAGTCGAGACCGTCGAGGCTCAATGACCGCTACCAGCTCGTGACGTGCCCTTTGTTGGTTCCGTCTATAGCGGAAGCGCGAGAATAGTAGGTAACGTTTTTGAAATCGGTACCATTTTCCCAAGCGCGACTTGATGGTTTCGTTTTTGCCCTATAGAACTGGGGACTCGAACGAGTGGATCGATCGCAGTCATTAACATCCGCCGGATTCGTATCAGACAATTCAAGTTCACTTTGGACCGTACCAAGGAGGTTGT
>JAJDOJ010000077.1 GCA_022340215.1 Gammaproteobacteria bacterium | reverse complement strand
GTGGCTGTTCTCGAGGTCGAAGTTGTCGTGCGGGCCGTAGAGATTGGTCGGCATGACACTTCGGAAATCCGTCCCGTACTGCCGATTGTACGACTCGCACAACTTGATCCCGGCAATCTTGGCGATCGCGTAAGGTTCATTAGTGGGTTCCAGTGTGTCCGTCAGCAAGGCGTCCTCGCGCATAGGCTGCTCCGCCAGCCGCGGATAAATGCAGGAACTGCCGAGGAACAGCAGGCGCTTCACGCCCGAGCGCCAGGCCGAGTCGATGACGTTGGCCTCGATCATCAGGTTCTCGTAGATGAAATTGGCGGGGTAGGTGTCGTTCGCGTGGATGCCGCCGACGCGGGCGGCCGCGAGCACCACGTACTCGGGCCGTTCGGTATCGAAAAAGGCGCGAACCGCCGACTGGTCCAGCAGGTCGAGTTCGGCGCGCGTGCGCGTCAGGATCCCGGTATGTCCCCGCGCGGCCAGGGCGCGTGCGATGGCCGAACCTACCAGGCCGCGATGACCGGCGACGAAGATCCGGGCGTCGTGTGGCATCCCGTTCATGGCAGTATCTTCGTTTGTTGACTGTGCCTTGGTGCGGCAAGCGCCCGGACTGAACGCGTGGATCCCTTATTCATGATAGTTATAGGTGCGCAGGCCGGCATTCTTGACCAGCCGATCGCGTTGTGCCAGCTTCAGGTCCTCGGCCACCATCTCGCCGACGAGTTCATCGAAGGAAACCCGCGGTTCCCAGCCGAGCTCCTCACGGGCCTTGGTGGCGTCGCCGAGCAGGGTGTCCACTTCGGTCGGGCGAAAATACCGGGGATCGACGCGCACGATGGTGCTGCCTACGGGCGGCGTGTCTTCGTTCGCCAGACTCGCGACATCGGTCCGTGATTCGATGACGCCGGTCTCGTCGGTGCCCCCTCCTTTCCAGCGAATGGCGAGTCCGAGCTTTCGCGCCGCGTTTTCGACGAAATCCCTGACCGAATACTGGTGCCCGGTCGCGATGACGTAGTCCTGCGGCTGCGCCTGTTGCATCATCAACCACTGCATCTGCACGTAGTCCCGCGCGTGTCCCCAGTCCCGCCGCGCATCGAGGTTGCCGAGGTACAGGCAGTCCTGCAGCCCCAGCCGGATGCGCGCCAGGCCCCGCGTGATCTTGCGCGTGACGAAGGTTTCCCCCCGGACCGGGGACTCATGATTGAACAGGATGCCGTTGCAGGCATACATGCCGTACGCCTCGCGGTAGTTGACCGTGATCCAGTAGCCATAGAGCTTGGCCACACCATAGGGGGAGCGGGGATAGAACGGTGTGGTCTCGGTCTGCGGGGTTTCCATGACTTTGCCGTACAGCTCCGAGGTCGAGGCCTGATAGAACCGCGTCTTCTCCGCCAGACCGAGGATTCGCACCGCCTCCAGCAACCGCAGCGTGCCCAGTGCATCGGAATTCGCGGTGTACTCTGGTGACTCGAACGAGACCGCGACATGGCTCTGCGCGGCGAGATTGTAGATCTCGTCCGGCTGGACCTGCTGGACGATACGGATCAGGTTGGTTGAGTCGGTCAGGTCGCCATAATGAAGAAAGAAGCGTACGTCCCGGTCGTGCAGGTCCTGGTAGAGATGGTCGATCCGGTCCGTATTGAACAGTGAGGACCGGCGCTTGATCCCGTGGACCTCGTACCCTTTGTCGATCAGCAGCTCCGCCAGATAGGCGCCATCCTGTCCCGTGACCCCTGTAATCAACGCTTTTTTCGTCACCCGTGTTCCGCCTGTTCGATGCCCGATTCGATACCGGCCGGCAATTCTAACCCAGGTGGCGGTGTAGACGCCCAGAGGCCTCGAATGGGGTTAATCGCATTGCCCGGTTTACAGTCGGAATTCTTGCGACGACATTCGGTTGGAGCCTCCTGAATGGAGCAATACGGGCTCGATCGTCAGTTGCGCTAGCGGAGAATGGTTAACCGATCCCCAAGCGTGCGATGTGCATCGACCGAGCGGACGCGCCACAAATTCTGAAATCCTCGGAGATAAACGCAATTTTCACTGATTTATGGGACTATCTATGTCATTATGATGCGTTATGGATAGAGTGCTCGGAATTCAGTCCGCGACACGCAGACAGAGTTTTTAGAGGTCCCCGTGTATTATAAGGGCATGCTGAAAGAGCATTCCAGTATCGTAAACGTCTTTCTGAGGGCGATCGACTGGATTGCGATCTACGCCAGCGGCGTGGCGGCATTCTACCTTAGCGGGGTTTCCGCCTTTTTCGAGGAGATGGGTCAGACTGGTCTGCCGGAAAGCTACATCATGGTTGTCCTGATGGTCGTCGGTTTGTCCGCGGCGGTCTTTCCCGTCAGTTCCGTCTATCGGGTATGGCGCGGCGCGCCCTTGATTGAGGAACTAAGGCAGCTTTCGATCGGATGGGTCACGCTGGCCTTCATCATGGCCGCCTTGGCCTTGATGACCAAAACCGGCGCGCAATACTCCCGAATGTGGGGCGGTGTCTGGTTCCTGCTGGGTTGGACGACACTGTTGACCTCCCGTATCGTCCTGCGTTTTCTGCTTCGCTGGATCCGAAGTCAGGGGTTCAACCAGAGACAGATCGTGATCGTCGGCACCGGCAACCTGGCTCGCGAAGTGGCCGAAAGGGTAACCGCGGCCAGTTGGACTGGCCTGAAATTGCTCGGTTTTTTTGGTGAGCCCACCGAGAAAGACAGATCCGCGGCCCGAGGGCTCCCCATGCTAGGCGATATGGATGCCCTGCCCGGATTCCTGGAGGCGAACTCGATCGATCAGGTGTGGCTCGCGATGCCTTTGCGGGAAGAGGACACGGTTAGAGAGGTGCTCTATGATCTGAGGCATTCGACGGCTGATATCCGTTTTGTCCCAGATATCTTTGGCTTCAGTCTGCTCAACCACTCCTTCTCCGAGGTCGCCGGGCTGCCGGTGCTGGATCTATCCCGCACGCCGATGGTCGGTCTCAATCTGTGGATTAAGGAGGCCGAGGACAAGATCCTCGCGTTAATCATCCTGATCTTGACCAGCCCGGTGTTTCTGCTGCTCGCCTTGGGGGTCAAGCTGAGTTCTCCGGGGCCCGTCTTTTACCGCCAGGAGCGCGTAAGCTGGAATGGTGAACCCTTCATGATGTTCAAGTTCCGTTCGATGCCGGTCGATTGCGAGTGCCGCAGCGGACCCGCCTGGGCTTCCAAGGGGGAGGCGCGTGCGACTCCCTTCGGGCGGTTCCTGCGCAGGACGAGCCTCGACGAGCTGCCGCAGTTCATCAACGTACTCCTTGGGCATATGTCGATCGTCGGACCCCGGCCAGAACGGCCCGTATTCGTGGACCGGTTCAAGGACGAGGTCCCGGACTACATGAAGAAGCACATGGTCAAGGCGGGTATCACCGGTTGGGCGCAGATCAACGGCTGGCGTGGGGACACCGATCTGCACATGCGCATCGAGCACGACATCTACTATATCGAGCACTGGTCCCTGTGGTTCGACCTGAAGATCATCTTTCTGACCCTGTTCAATGGGTTCACCCACGAAAACGCATACTAACCACTCGAGACTCTGCTTCAATGGCGCGAATCCTGGTAGCGGGCGGGGCCGGCTATATCGGTTCACACATGGTGCTGGGCCTGGACGCGGCGGGGTTCGACGTCGTGACCGTCGACAACCTCTACTCGGGATACGAAGACGCGGTCCTCGCGGGGGAATTCGTCAGGGGTGACATCGGCGACGCCGCGTTTCTGGACGCCTTGTTCGGGCGGCTCCGCTTCGATGCCGTGATGCATTTCGCGGCGCATATCGAGGTGGGCGAGTCGGTCGCCGAACCCGCCAAGTATTATTTCAACAACTTCACCAACGCCCAGGTGCTGCTGGACGCCATGCGGCGACACGGTGTCGAGGCCTTTATCTTCTCCTCGACCGCGGCGATCTTCGGTGAACCCCGGTACGTCCCCATCGACGAGGCGCATCCCAAGTTACCGATCAATCCCTACGGGCGTTCCAAGTGGATGGTCGAACAACTGCTGGAGGACTATGACAAGGCCTATGGTCTGCGCTCGGTGGCGCTGCGATACTTCAACGCCTGCGGGGCAGATCCGGAATGCCGCGTCGGTGAGCGGCACGACCCGGAATCGCACCTCATTCCGCTGATTCTTCAGGCGGCCTCGGGTCGCAGGGAGCGGATCACCGTTTTCGGCGACGATTACGATACGCCGGACGGAACCTGCGTGAGGGACTACATCCACGTCAACGATTTGTGCGGTGTGCATCTACTGGCGCTGCGTGGTCTGCTCGACGGGGCCGGGAGCAACCGTTTCAACCTGGGTAACAGCCAGGGTTTCTCGGTGCGCGAGGTGATCGATACCGCAAGGGCGGTGACGGGCAGGGAGATCCCGGAAACCCACGGCGAGCGGCGTGCGGGTGATCCCGCGAGGCTCGTCGCCGACGCGAAACGGGCGAAATCGCAACTGGGCTGGAACCCGCGCCTCGCCGACCTCGACGTCATCATTGCGCATGCGTGGGCCTGGGAGCAGAAGCACTTCGGCTTGTAAAGATCGCCCGTCGATATCTCGAGGTGTTTGGAACTGCGGAGCGCAGTCCACCTCGGATGTCTCTCGGATGTCTCTCGGATGTCTACCGGGTCTGAAGATTGGTGGACTGCACTGCGTTTGTCCACCCTACCGATCCCACTGCATACTGGATGGGTACTCCGATGCGTGGACCGCTAGCGACTCAGTAGATGTGCGAATCGTATTTCAGGTGTAATGCCCGTTCGGACATCCGGAGCTCGAACAGTCGTTCGTCGGCCACCCGCAGCCGGCGGCTGATCTCGCGGGCGACGTTCATCTGAATCAGCGTGAACTGCCTGGGGTCGCGTTCGTAGACCTCGAACAGCATCTCGCTGGAGATCTCCAGCGCCTCGCAGTCCTCTTTGGCCAGGACGCTGGCGCTGCGGGGAAACAGGTCGATCAGGGCCATCTCTCCGAAGCTGTCGCCGCAGTTCAGTTCGCGAAGTACGTATTCCTCGTCCTGCCAGCACTTGACGATGGCCACTCGGCCCGATTCCAGGACGTACATCGCGTTGCCGGGATCGGATTCGCGGAAGTAGTATGCGCCTTCGGGGCAGCTGACCTCCCTTGCCCGGGACAACAGGTAACCCATGATGCTGTCGTCCACGCCACCGAACAGAGGCATGGACTGAAGCAAGCGAATGTGGCTGGTATCGGCCTGCATGGGTCAGGGTCAAACCCTAGTGTTCTTCAAGTTGCGAGGCGCATCGCAGGGGCCTCTGACTCCCCGGGGAGATCGCACATCCGGCCTGCAGTTCGGGTAAGTATATGTCAGGCTCGCATTTGTCCACCGACGAATTCGGGATACACTCCCGCGATGGCGTTGCCGGACAACGGTCCGACGTGGTGAATGTACGTCTGCGGCCCCGGCGGGAAGCATCCTCCGGCCGGTCGTCTGCCCGGCGTCGCCAACCGGGTAGACCGGGGGGAGTCGTGCCTTGTTGATGCCTACCTCAAACTTTCATCCTGCGGTGAGCGCATGGTTCGCCTCCGCATTCGCCGCCCCTACCCCAGCGCAACGCCGGGCATGGCCTGAGATCAAGTCCCGACGCCACGCCCTGATCGCCGCGCCCACAGGATCCGGCAAGACGCTGGCCGCGTTCCTGGCCGCCATCGACGACCTCGTCTGGCGCGGTCTCGACGGCGACCTGTTCGGCGCGTTGCCGGATGAGACCCATGTCGTCTACGTCTCCCCGCTGAAGGCCCTGTCGAACGACATCCGGTGCAATCTCGAGATACCGCTCTCGGGTATTCGTGAGGAACTGACCCGCCAGGGATACGCAGATCTCGCCATCAGAGCCATGGTCCGGACCGGCGATACGACGCAGGCCGAACGCGACCGGATCCGGCGCCGCCCTCCGCATATCCTGGTCACCACGCCGGAGTCGCTGTACATCATGTTGACCTCGGACTCCGGGCGGCGGGTGCTGTCCACAGCGAGGACGGTGATTGTGGACGAGATTCATGCGATGGCCGGGAACAAGCGCGGTGCTCACCTCGCGCTGTCCCTGGAGCGTCTGGAGTCGATCACCGCGCGGGGTCTGGTCCGTATCGGTCTCTCGGCCACGCAGAAGCCGATACGGACCGTGGAGCGATTCCTTGTCGGTGATCGCGAGGTGCATGCGACGATCGTCGACGCGGGACACGAACGCGAGCGCGATCTGGCAATAGAGCTGACCGCCTCGCCCCTGGACGCGGTGATGTCGGCCGAGGCCTGGGCGGAGGTCCACGAGCGCCTGTGCGAACTGGTCGAGGCGCACCGCACCACCCTGATCTTCGTCAACACCCGCCGCCTGGCAGAGAGACTGGCCAAGGCGCTGTCCGAACGACTCGGGGAAGCGGGCGTGACCTCCCACCATGGCAGCCTGGCGCGTGAGCACCGGCTCGAAGCGGAGCAGCGTCTCAAGTCCGGACGCCTGCGCGCCCTGGTGGCGACGGCATCGCTGGAGCTCGGTATCGACATCGGCGACGTCGATCTGGTCTGCCAGATCGGATCGCCGCGCGCGATCAGCACCTTCCTGCAACGCGTCGGGCGCTCGGGCCACGCGGTCGGCGCCACCCCGAAGGGGCGTTTGTTCCCGACCAGTCGCGACGAATTGGTAGAATGCGTCGCGCTGGTGGATGCGATCCGGCGCGGTGAACTGGATACGTTGTGCGTGCCGGCGCAACCCCTGGATGTCCTTTCCCAGCAGATCGTGGCGGAGACCGCCTGTGCGGAACAGGCCGAGGACGACCTGTTCATGCGGGTGAGACGGGCCTGGCCCTACCGGGACCTCTCTCGTGACGATTTCGATGCCGTGGTCCGGATGCTCGCCGATGGCTTCTCGACGCGCCGGGGGCGGCGGGGGGCCTGGATTCACCGGGATGCGGTCAATCGCCGCCTGCGGGCAAGAAGGGGGGCCAAGCTCGCCGCCGTGCTCAACGGCGGCGCGATCCCGGACCTGTTCGACTACGACGTGATCCTGCAACCGCAGGGCAGTTATGTCGGCACCCTGAACGAGGACTTCGCCTTCGAGTCGCTGCCTGGCGACATCTTTCAGTTGGGCAATACTTCGTACCGCATCCTGAAGACCGAGACCGGCAAGGTGCATGTCGAGGACGCGCACGGACAGCCGCCCAATATCCCGTTCTGGTTCGGTGAGGCCCCCGGCCGCAGCGACGAGCTTAGCCTGGCGGTTTCCAGGCTGCGTACCGACGTGGATCGCGAGCTCGGGCGGACGGACCGGTCCGAGGCGGTCACGCGGTTCTCGCCAGCCTGGGGTGTATCGCAACGCGTCGCGGCGGAAATTATCGACTATCTTGCGGCGGCGCGCACCGCTCTGGGGACGATACCGTCCCAGGAGACTATCGTCCTCGAGCGTTTCTTCGACGAGGCCGGCGATCAGCACCTGGTGCTGCATTCGCCTTTCGGGTCGCGGCTCAACCGGGCCTGGGGACTGGCCTTGCGCAAACGCTTCTGCCGCAAGTTCAATTTCGAGCTGCAGGCCGCCGCCCTGGAAGACACCATCGTCCTCTCGCTCGGCAGTACGCACAGCTTTCCGCTCGAGGAGGCCGCGCGCTACCTGAGTTCGTCGACCGTCAGGGACCTCCTGGTCCAGGCCCTGCTCGACGCCCCCATGTTTCCCACGCATTGGCGCTGGAATGCGACCATCGCACTGGCCGTGAGCCGCAATCGTACCGGTGGGCGTGTGCCCCCGCAGTTCCAGCGCATGGATGCCGAGGACCTCGTCGCGGTCGTGTTCCCGGACCAGATCGCCTGCCTGGAGAACGTGGTCGGGAAACGTGAGGTGCCGGACCACCCGCTCGTGAACCAGACCCTGGCGGACTGCCTGCACCGGGTCATGGACGTCGACGGCCTGGAGGCGTTGTTGCAGCGCATCGAGAAGGGCACGGTTAGCGTTGTCACCCGAGACCTGACCGAGCCGTCGCCGTTGGCCTGTGAGGTCCTCACCGCCAATCCCTACGCCTTTCTCGACGACGCGCCCGCCGAGGAGCGGCGCACTCAGATGGTCCGCGCGCGGCGCTACGCGAGCCCCGAGGACGTCGCGGCGCTTGGCAGTCTCGACGAAGAAGCGATACGCCGGGTGAGGGATGAGGCCTGGCCGGTAGCGCGCGACGCCGACGAACTGCACGAGGCGCTGCTGCTACTCGGGGTCCTGACCGAAGCCGAAGGCCGGGCTTTGCTCGGCGATCGCGGCGATACCGCGCTGGGGCGGTTGTTCGACGAGCGCCGCGCTACGGTCGCCGGGACCGCGCTCGACAGCCAGCCGCTGTGGGTCTGTGCCGAGCGACTGGCCGAGTTTCACCTGGTACATCCGGACGCGGTCACGAGGCCGACGATCGAGCCGGCCGGCGGCACCGTTCCCGAGACCCGTGAGGCGGCCCTGCGCGAGCTGGTGCGGGGGCGGCTCGAGGCGTCGGGACCGGTCACCGAGGCGTCGCTCGCAGAGACGCTGCAGGTGGCGCCCAAGGACGTTCGTGCGGCGCTGATCGAGTTGGAGTCCGAGGGATTCGCCATGCGTGGCCGCTATCGTCCGGGCGCCAGCGACATGCAGTGGTGCGAACGCGGGCTGCTTGCACGCATCCACCGATACACGGTCCGCAGCCTGAGAGACTCCGTCAGACCCGTACCGCCGGAAACACTGATGCGATTCCTTTTCCGCTGGCAGCGGGTGCATGTGCAGGATGCGGCCGGCGCGATAGAGATGCGTACGGGTGAGGAGGCGCTTTCAGATGTACTGGAGCAACTCGAGGGTTGGGAGGCGCAGGCAACGGCCTGGGAATCCGCGATCCTTCCGCTGCGCGTCGACGGCTACCGGCCGTCCTGGCTGGATCGGTTGTGCGTGACCGGCCGGCGGATGTGGGTTCGACTCGGTGCGCGCGGCGCAGCGTCTCACGGACGGTTTCAGGCCTCGCTGAAGACGACGCCCGTTTCCCTGGTGGACCGCCGGGAGCTGACCTTGTGGCGGGACGTGGAGAATTCGCGGGGAGCGGTACTTTCCGGTCTTGCCAACCGGGTCGCCGGCGTTCTCGAGGCGGGCGGGGCATCGTTTTTCGACGAGATCGTCCACGAGACGGGGCTGTTGCCGACGCAGGTGGAGGAGGCCCTGAGCGAACTGGCGGTCGCGGGACTGGCGACCTCCGACAGCTTCGCCGGTCTGCGCGCCCTGATGGTCGCGCCCGGGAAGCGGGCTGGCAGGAGGCGGCGTGGGAAGAACGAGCTGGACGAGGCGGGACGCTGGGTGCTGGTTTCCGGGACGACCCGTGGCGGTAGTCGTACCGTCTCTGGCCCGGCCGAGCCGCACGAACCGATCGTCAGGGCATTGTTGCGCCGGTACGGGATCGTTTTCCGTCGGTTACTGGAGCGCGAAACACGGATCCGGCCCTGGCGCGAGCTGCTCTACGTCCTGCGCCGGCTGGAGGCGCGCGGCGAGATCCGGGGAGGGCGTTTCGTCGAGGGTTTCAGCGGTGAACAGTTCGCATTGCCCGAGGCGGCCGGGCTGCTTCGCGATGTGCAACGGGAATCGCCGGAGACCTCGTACGTCAGCGTGTCCGGTGCGGATCCGCTGAATCTGACGGGGATCGTGACCTCCGGTGTCCGGGTGCCCGCCCTGGCTTCCAACCGGGTGCTGTACCGCGGGGGGACTCCGGTCGCCGCGTTTTGCGCGGGGCGCGTCGAGGTACTGGATGGGGCCGCTACGGGTTCGGTGTGGCAACTCGAAGGTCTGTTGCGTGAGCGGCACACGGAGGGGGCGAGACCCTGATCGGACTCGCCACGAAGCACCCCGGAAAGCACGGGGCCGGATAAGAATCCTTCCTCTTTACAGGCGCATGGCGTTCACAATTTCCCTGGACTATACTTCGAATCGCGGCGCTAGGAGGGGTCGGTGCCGGGTGAAAGCAAAACAACATCCACCCGTAACCGGTTGCACGCCGTATCAAACGACAACGAGCACGTTTCATAAAGAGGTAATGATTGATGACAATTGGTACAGTAAAGTGGTTCAACAACTCCAAGGGCTTTGGTTTTATCCTGCCGGACGGCAGGGAAGAGGACGTATTCGTACACTACTCCGGGATCTCCGGAGATGGTTACAAGACGCTCGAGGAAGGCCAGAAGGTCAGCTTCGAACTCGAGGAAGGACCCAAGGGGTTGAGCGCGACGAACGTTACCCCTTTGTAGGGCTGCAGGACTTTCGCAGAAGCGACAAACCCCGCCTCGCGCGGGGTTTGTCGCTTCTGCTGGAGGCTCATGGAATTGAAGGCTCCAGGGCCTTAGGCGATTTCTGTCAAATGACATACCATCCTGCTTGTCTTTGTCGTCCGTCCTCTGTGTTGCGACAACCGTTACATAGTTCGACTATGCGCCTGTTGTCGCGCCTTGATGACGAACGATCCCGGCGCTGCGCTGTCCCT
>JAJDOJ010000076.1 GCA_022340215.1 Gammaproteobacteria bacterium | reverse complement strand
TCAACCCCGCTACCACGGTCTGTTGCCATCGTCATTCGTGAGTCCCCCAGTAGACCGCCTGGTCTGAGGGGTAGTCCAGTCAGTCTTTCACACCACAATCCGTGAATATTCCGCAGTTTCTCCATCGCACCAGCAGCTAAGTTACACACCAGGCCTCGAGCAGTCGGGATACGTCCATGTGCTCCCATCTCCACGCATGAATCAGGGCCTTAAATATGAAACAACGTGAGGTGAACGATGAAAAAATTCGACCGCATCCATATGACGACTGGATTCGTCTCTATTTGTGCCATTGGCATGACGACGGTATCTGAAGCGCAATATATCGTCATTCCGGCACAACTGGAGATGCCGGTCGGCGAAGGTCGGGAACTCTCCGGAAGCGTACAGGGTTATCCCAAACGGGCGGAATGGTATACATCAGACTCGGGGATAGCCGATCTCAGCTACCCGATTTCGTTACACTACCGCCCACCCGCATCGGGGCAGCCGCATATCGCGCATCCGATCCGGGTAGATTGCAGAAGCAATGGGCAAGCGAAAATCGATGCTGTCCCGATCGACCGCAATCTGCAGAGCGTGTCGGTGCAGGTAGACTGTAAGCCAAAAAAGGTGGAGGGGGGTGGCCCCATCGTTTCGACGAATCCAGAGGATTGTATCGCTCCAGGGGCAGGAGAAATCCTGAAGTGGAAAACACCGATAGATGGCTCAAATTTCCCGAACTGCGGCGGTGCCAATACCAACTGTAACGTGGTTGTCGGCAAGACAATCTGTGCCGCGGTCAATAGCTTCGTCAGTGTCCGGATGGACGGGAAGCTCTGCTCCAATTGCCACTTTCAAGGATCAGGTAGCACCTACAGCCCGAGTGTTCGTCAGGATTCAACGGGAGGCATCGCGAAGGACGATTTCCAACCGATTTATGCGGACTCTTTCCAGACGAAAGACAACATGGCAAGCCCCGCCTACAAGCCAACGTATCTACGTAACCTGATGGAGAAGTGGGAGAGAGACGGATACGAGTAGGGTACGAACGGTACTTGCTTTACTTTCCTCGAATGACTATCTCGTCTGACTCCATCGCGAGTGGCCTACCGAGTTTCTAGAGGATGGGAAAGCGTTGCTGTTGTCCTTTGACAGCCATGGGTTAAATCGCGGAAATCCTGAAAAATTCGCGGCGGTACATCGCCCTGTGGGTTGTGTTGTATCCGCCTCGCCCATTTGTTCAGTTTTAACAGAGGGGGCATGCGCTGCAGATGACTCGCTCCGCATGCCCCCTCTCTCGTCATGCGTCGCAATATAGGAACCCACAAACGCAGAAAATCCGGCAGGGGACCCGATATGTCTTTCCCCTGTCGTCAGACGGCTTCCCGAGCAGCGGGCAGCAGCCAGTGCGCCAGCGCCGGTAGCAAGAGGATGGCACCGAGCATGTTGACCAGGAACATGAAGGTCAGCAGGATACCCATGTCGACCTGGAATTGCAGCGGCGAGAAGATCCAGGTGCAGACCCCGATCGCCAGGGTGCAGCCGGTGAAAATCACGCCGTTGCCGGTGATCGACAGCGTGTGGCGGTAGGCCTGCGGCAGCGGCACGCCCCGTTTCAGGTCCTCGGCGAGCCGGCTGTAGATGTAGATCCCGTAGTCCACGCCGATCCCCACGCCGAGGGCCACGACCGGCAGGGTGTTGACCTTGAGCCCGATGCCGAGTAATGCCATCAGCGCGTAGGCCAGCAGCGATACCAGGGCCAGCGGCAAGACCACGCACAGTGTCCCGGCGACGCTGCGAAAGCTGAGCAGGCACAGCACGACGATGGCCGAGAAGACATAGAGCAGTATCGGGAACTGCGCCGCCGAGACCTCTTCGTTGGTCGCGGCCATCACACCGACGTTGCCGGTCGCGAGCCTGAAGCGCACCCGGTCCGTGTCGTTCTCTTCGCGCCAGGACTTGACGGCGTCGACGATGCGGTTGATGGTTTCGGCCCGGTGATCCGTCGTGAAGACGTACACAGGCAGGACGCTGCAGTCGTTGTTGAGCAGGCCGCTGTCGGTCGGTACGTAGGCGACCGCCTGCACGAGCACGTCCCGGTTGCGCGGGATGACCCGCCACTTCAGGCTGCCCTCGTTCCAACCGGCGTTGATCACGCGCGCCACCGTGGGCAGGCCGATGACCGAATGGACGCCCTCGACGTTGCGCATGTACCACTCGAACCGGTCGACGGCCGTCATGATCTCGTAGTCGACGCAGCCGTCCGGTTCCGTTTCCACGATCACGGCCAGCATGTCCACCCCGATCGAGAACCGGTCCGTGATGATCTCGCTGTCCAGATTGTAGCGCGAGTCGGGGCGAAGCTCGGGCACCCCCTTCTCCGAGTCCCCGACCTGGACCTCCTGCCCCTTCCACAGACCGAATCCCAGAAGTCCCACGGCAACCAGCACCACGACCGCCGCCGGACGGGGCCGGGACACCCGGAAGAGCACGTCCCAGACCGGGGACATGGACGACGACCGCCGGCGCAACCTTTCCCGATACCCGCTGTCGATTCGCAGAAAGGACAGCAGCACGGGCAACAGCACCAGATTGGTGAAGATGATCGAGACCACACCGACACTGGCGGTCACCGCCATCTCCTGAATGATGCGGATCCCGATGACCAGGATGGCAATGAATCCGATGGTGTCGCTGAGCAGCGCCACGCCGCCGGGAACCAGCAGGCGCTGAAACGCCTCACGACTCGCCTTACCGGCATCGGCGCCCGCGTATACCTCCGCGCCGAAGGCGCTGATCATCTGCACGCCGTGACTGACGCCGATGGAAAAAATCAGAAACGGAACGAGGATCGACATGGGATCCATGCCGAATCCCAGCAAGGGCAGCAGCCCGAGCTGCCAGACGACTGCCACCAGCGAGCAGGTCAGCGAGATGACCGTCAGTTTCACGCTTTGGGTGTAGAGATAGACCAGCAAGGCGATGATGACGAATGCGATCCCGAAGAACATCACGACCCGCCGCGCGCCCTCCGTGATGTCACCGACGATCTTGGCGAACCCGATGATGTGCACGCTCACATCGATGTCCCCGGCGCCGATACGGTCGCGGATCTTTTCCTCCAGCTCCCGCGAAACCGCTGCGTAGTCCAGGACCGCCCCCGTGTTGGGATTGACCTCCATCAGATCGGCGCTGATGATCGCCCCGCTGAAGTCGTTCGCCACCAGACGACCCGTGATTCCCGACTTCAGCACGTTCTCCCGCACCCTTTCGAGGCCCTCGGGCGTGGGCCGGAAGTCGTCCGGGATCACCGGTCCACCGGCGATCCCGTCCTCGACCACCTCGGTGAATCGGGTATTCGGCGTAAACAGGGACTTGACCTGGGCCCGGTCCACCCCGGTGATGAAGAAGACCTCGTCGGTGGCCTCCTTCATCGCCTGAAAGAACTCGGGAGTGAAGATGTCGCCCTCGTCCACGGTCAGCGCCACGAGCACCCGGTCTGCGCCGCCGAATTCGTGACGGTATTGGAGGAACGTCTGCATGTACTCGTGCTGTGTGGGCAGGAGCTTGGTGAACCCCGCCTCCACGCGCAGCTGTGTCGCACTCCAAGCCATGAACAGGGTGGCGACCGCGAACAACCCGATCACCACGGCGCGGTGACCGAAGACAAGCCGCGCCAGCATCCGTTTGAAGCCACCGCGTCGCATACGAGATTACCGGCTGCCGCCGGACGTCAGTTTCGCGACGCCCCCCTCACCGGCCGCCAGGACACGTCCGTCGTCCGTCTGAACGACGGCCGACAGACCGTGACGATCCGGCAAGCGGGTGAGTTCGAACCGGTGCCCGCCGTCGTCGCTCCGCAGCAGCGTACCGCCGAGACCCACGATGACAATGCTGCCGTCGTTCAGCTGCACACCATCGGTCAGCATCTCCTTGACGCCCGTTTCGATCCGATCCCAGCTCGTCCCTCCATCCTCCGAGCGGTACAGATGTCCACGCAGCCCGAATGCCAGGAGCCCTCCCCTGCCAAGTGGCAGGAGTCCGAAAAAGGAACCGCGGTAGGGCGAGGTCATCTCCCGCCAGCTTGCGCCGCCGTCATCGGAACGATAGAGGTTCCCGCCTTCCGCGGCGATGTAGAGGGCGCCGTTCCCGCCCGGGACCAGACTGTTCAGATGAAAATCGTAGATATCCGAGAAGTCGTCCGCGTCGAGTTCTCCGCCGGTGACGGCGCCGTCAACCGCGGCCTCTGTGATGGGTTCGAACGTCCTGGTCCGCCAGCTCGCCCCCCCGTCGTCGGTCTCGAGAAAGAGGCTGTAGGCGCCGACAGCGAATCCCCGACGGTCGTCCGCAAACCACACGTCGAGCAGTGGGCTCTCCAGCTCAGGATCCGAATACACCTTTTCCCAGGTCTCGCCGCCGTCCGACGTCCGCAGAATGACCGCATCGTGGCCGACGGCCCAACCGGTTTTCATGTTCTGCATATGCACCCCGGTCAACATGGTCCGTACCGGAACCCGGGACTGCCGCCACCCATTGCGCCCGTCTCCGACCAGGATGTGGCCGCGTTCCCCCACCGCGATCACTTTATCCCCGACACTGGCGATATCCAGAAGCAGGCTGCGGTCGGCCAGAGGCGCGATGACCGCGCTGCCAGGGGGATCCCCGTCAGCGGATACCCGCGTTACGCCGGAAAAAATCGCCAGCAGAAGCGCGAGAACCCGGCACGGATGCGTGCCGGGTCCGCCACGGGAAGAATCGCGGTTTCGCGATCCCGTCAACGGCGGCCCTCCCGCCTGAGCGCGGCAGGGGTGAAGTCCTTGTGCGAGAGCTCGATATCGAAGTCGGGCGGATCGTACTCGTTAAACAGACCGATCACCAGATAACGCCCCGACTGGAGATCGGTATGGACCTCCGCGTCGGTCCAAAGGCTGGGGACGTCGTAGTAATTAATGGCGAACCCCTCCGAAACCCGCCACAACTGGTCCCGATTGTCGTACTGATCAACGACGAGGATCTGCCAGGAGTCCTCATCGATGTAGAAGGTGCGCCGCTTGTAGATGTGGCGAGCGCCGGGTTTGAGCGTCGCCTCGACGACCCAGACCCGATGCAATTCGTAACGCGTGTATTCCGGATTGATGTGCAGTGGGGTGACGATATCGCTCAACTTGAGTTCGGGACTCTGAAGCCGGTAGTTATTGTAGGGGACGTAATAGGCCTTTCTGCCCACCAGCTTCCAGTCGTAACGTTCCGGGCTGCCGTTGAAGATGTCGAACTGGTCGGAGGTGCGCTGCCCGTCGGAGGCCGTGCCCGGGGTGTCGAACGCGATGTTCGGTGCGCGGCGCACGCGGCGCTGACCCGGATTGTAGACCCAGGCCTTGCGATGCTCCTTGTTCTGATCCAGCGTTTCGTGCACCAGCAGGATACCGCCGGCCAGCCGCGCCGGCGCGACCACCTTCTGCAGGAACATGCCAACGATATTGTTCAGTTTCTCCTCGGTCATGCCGGCATGGCTGTAATTGATGTCGATCTTGTCATTCAGATTGACCACGGTGTAGTCCCCGGACCGGGTCGGGATCGCCTGGGCGATGTTCCGTTCGGCCCAGTCGATCCGCCAGCGCAGGATGTGGTTCCAGATCGCCTCGAGCCCGTTCTGCGGTATGGGAAACGGGATACCGATGACGGCCCCGGTCACGCCGTTCCCGTCGTCGGTGAGCTCGGCAGTCGCCGCGACACGGCGGGTTGCCTCATAGATCCGCTGGGGCATCGACGCCGAGCGGCGGGTCCGGTAGACCGGCATCCTGAAGGTGTCGGGATAGGCCTCGAGCATGGCCTTGTGCCCGGCAGTGAGCTTGTCGGCATACCGATCCATGTTCTTCGAGTCGATCGTGAACAGGACCGCATCGTCGGCGAACGGGTCCACGTAGTGTTTGCCCCGCTCATAGCCGGGTGGCGGTGAGGTGATGCCCCCTTTCCACTCGGGGATGACACCGTCCTCGCTCCCGGCCTTGATCCCGCCCATGGGCGTCAGGGTGGCGCCGAGCTTTGCGATCTCCTCGGGCGGCAGACCGGCGTGGGCGGCCACCGGGGCGAACAGCAACAGTCCCGTGAGCAGCGTGTAAGTCTTGAGCATGGGGTGTCCGGATCGCTAAAAGGAGTAGGAGAGCGCGAAGGCGAGGAAATCTCGGTCGTTCTGCAGATTGAATTCGCCCGCGCCGAAGAAATTGACGTAGCTCAGGTCGGCCGACCACTCGTCGAGGTAGTCCGCCCGTAACCCCACCGAGACGGCCTTACGACCCTGCAAGAAGTTCTCGCCGGGGCCGGGCGAGATGCCGCTGACATCCTGCCGCCAGGCCAGGCGCGGCGACAGCGACACGGGCCCGATCGCGTTGTTGTAGGTCAGGCGGGCCCGGATCTGATAGCCCCATGCCACCTGGGAGACGAAATGGGTGGAATCCAGTGTCTGTCCCGCAAAGGGCTGGTTGGCCCCGGGCGCCAGCGCGGTGTTACCGCCGAGTCCCGTGTTGGGCCCGTTCAGGCGCAGCCCGTTGCCGGTCGGCCCACCCTCGTTCTGGTTGATGTACGACGGGATCCAGGTGACCCCGGCCTCCCCGATGAGCGCGAGGGCGTCTGCGCCGAGCGTTCTGCCGAAGACCTTCGACGCGGTCGACTGGAACTGGAACACATCCTGCCTGATGAAACCCGGAACCTCGGTCTCGAACTGGCCGAGGAAATTGCCCACCTGGTTGGCCTGGGCCGCATCGGCGCTGGCCCCTCCGAGTACCGCGCCCACCACCTCGATGTCGTTGACCTGGATCGGGACATCGAGCCGGTAGGAGACCTCGCCCTGCAGCGCCCAGCCGCTGGTGCCGAGCTGGGTGTTGAAGCTCGCCCCGATCGTCTTGATGTCATCCGGGTACACCACGCGGTATGCGGCGGTGCGCGCGAACGCGTCGGTCGCCGAGTCCGTGATCGCACCTGCGGTCTTGGGACCGATCGGCGACGGCCCCGGCTGAGGGCCCTCGGTGACGGCCTGGTTCGCGATCACGGTCGCCTGGTTGACGGTCTGCCCCGCGCCGACCCCGGCATTGACACCCGACTGCACGGCCTGCTCCGGTGTCGCGCCCGCCGCCAGAGCCCCAAACACGGTACCGGCAACCCGCACACCGGTCCCCGCCGCCGGATTGTCGGGAGGCCCGGCGATGCGGCCCGCGGCGATCGCGCCGTCTCTCGTGCCGGTGACGCCGCTGACCAGCGGCAGGCGACTGTTGTTGTTGATGAAAAAGACCCCGAACTCCGTGCTGTTCAACGGGTCGGAAAAAAACCGGAACGCGAACCCGAACTGTCCCTGTTCCGAGGCGTCCTCGTCCGAGGCCCTGCCGACGGCCTGGAAGGTGTCGTCGACCGGCGCGAAGGTGCCGTTCGGCTGCGCCCCGTCGGCATAGGTTCCACGGCCAAGCACCAGACGATCACCGCCCTCGCCGGCGAAATCGTTTCCGGAGAAGAAGCTGCCCTCGGGATCGATCTCGGTCTCGCGCCAGCGAAACTGGTAGAAGGCCTCCAGGGAGGTGTTGTCCGTCACCCCGAGACTCCCCCAAACCATCGGTACCGGAAGCAGTGCGTCCTTCAGTTCCGAACCGGGGGCGCGCAGCGAGCTCACGTCGATCGGGTTGACGCCGTTGATCCCGTTCTGGATGAACGTGCTTTCGCCCCAGCTCAGGACCTGGCTGCCGATACGGATCTCGCCGGGCTTGTCTGCGACGTCGAATTGATACCAGCCGTAGGCATCCAGCAGCCGAATGCGTTTGCCGACCAGATTCTCTGCGGCGCTGGACAACTCGGTGCGGGCGCGATTGGCGAGTTCGTTCTCGAAATCGTAGAACGCGTTGGCCCGCACGAAGGCGCCGACGTCGCGGTAGTTGACCTCGAGTTCCGCCGTCGCGCTGACCCGGTTGCCGACCGGCTTCCACAGATCGTAGTTCAGGTTGCCATCGTCGACGTTGGGAGAATAGCCCCTGCCGCCGTTGGCGACGGCGATGGTGTCACTGTCCCGGCCGGAGGTTCGCGTGGAGATGCCGTAGGACAGGGTGGTATCGATGCTCCCGAAGACATCGCCCTTTTCGAACTGAATCGCAAAACCCGGCGCCGCGCAAAGGCAGAGCGCAAGCCCCGTCATCCACGACGTTACGCCACCCTCGAACCGCCCCCCGGCGATACAGGTGTCTTTCATCTGTCTCCCCTTGTGGCCTTTGAGTAGCCATTTTTGCATGCAGCTTTGCATGCAGCCAAGTCGCCGGCGGGGACCGCCGACAGGGCCGCGACTACCAAGCTCGGGCGCGACAACTCCGTGCTGAATATTTATAGCAGCGATCGGGAGAACCTGCCGGCGCCGGCAAGATCGCTGCACGTGGAGGGATGATGGCGAAGACCCGCTCCCGTGCCTGCACCGGAATTGAAACGCCCGTCCTGCAAGCGGCTATGCCCTTTCGAACAGGCCCGCAGCCCCCATCCCGGTACCGATGCACATCGTGACCATGCCGGTTTTCAGACCGCGGCGTCGAAGTGCGTGGACCAGGGTGGCAGTGCGCAGTGCGCCGGTCGCACCAAGCGGGTGTCCCAATGCGATGGCGCTGCCCAGCGGGTTCACTCGCGCCGGGTCGAGCCCCAACTCCCCGATGACGGCCAGACTCTGCGCGGCAAACGCTTCGTTCAGTTCGATCCAGTCGAGATCCTCCTGTCTGAGGCCGGTCTGCTTCAGGGCCGCGGGGATCGCTTTGACGGGACCCACGCCCATGATCTCCGGGGAGACGCCGCGGACCGAATAGCCGAGAAAGCGTGCCATCGGTTCGAGCCCGTGGTCCCTGAGCGCCCGCTCACCGGCCAGCAGCACCGCGCCCGCCCCGTCGCTCATCTGGGAACTGTTGCCGGCGGTTATCGACCCCCTGGCCGCAAACACCGGCCGCAGTCCGGACAGTGCCTCCGTCGAGGTATCGCGCCGCGGTCCCTCGTCCCTGTCGACGCGCCGCCGCGCGCTTCGCACCCGGTCGGACGCCTCGTCGGGTGAGGTCGAAATCACATCGAACGGCAGGATCTCCGTGTCGAACTCACCGGCATCCGCCGCGGCCACGGCACGCTGGTGACTGCGCAAGGCACATTCATCCTGGGCCTCGCGCGTGACTTTCCAGCGCTCGGCGACGATCTCGGCGGTCACCCCCATACCATAGGCCACGGCGAGGTTCTCATCGCCCGCGAAGATGCGGGGATTGAACGAGGGCCGGTTTCCCATCATCGGGATCAGGCTCATGCTCTCGGTCCCACCCGCGATCATCAGATCGGCCTCACCGAGCCGAATGCGATCGGCGGCGATCGCGACCGACTGCAGGCCGGAGGCGCAGAACCGGTTGACCGTCATCCCGGGAACGCTGTCCGGAAAACCGGCCAGCAGCAGGGCGATACGCGCCACGTTCATCCCCTGCTCCCCCTCCGGCATGGCGCAGCCCACGATGACATCCTCCACCGCCCCCGGGTCCAGCCCCGGCTGGCGCGCCATCAGCCCCTGCAGACAGTGAACCAGCAGGTCGTCCGGTCGGGTAGCACGGAACACCCCGCGAGGCGCCTTGCCTACCGGCGTTCGAACGGCGTCGACGATCCAGGCATCCTGTATCGGTTTGTTCATCTCATCCACCTATCGCGGGTCGAGCGCCACACCTCAGTTGCGCAGTGGCTTGCCGTGTTCGAGCATGTGAACGATACGTTCGCGGGTCTTGCCCGTCGACACCAGGGTCATGAAGGCGTCACGTTCCAGACGCAGCAGCCAGGAGTCGCTGACCCGGGAACCGGGATCAACCTCGCCCCCGCAGATGACTTCCGCCAGGCGCGACCCGACCTCGTAGTCGTGTTCCGAGATGAAACCACCCCGCAGCATGTTGACCAGGCGGGTCTTGAGATTCGCAATCCCCTCTGCCCCGGCGACGCGTATGTCGGCACGTCTGGCCGGCGGCACGTATCCCGACTCGTAGAGCGCCTCAGCCTGGTGACGGGCGACGTGCAGCAGCTCGTTCTGGTGGAAAACCACGGGGTCGGCGGGTCGCAGATATCCCCAGTTGCGGGCCTCGAGGGCGCTGGAAGATACCCTCGCCATGGCGGCGATCTCGAAGTACCGGGCCACGTGCGGGAAGACGTCACCCTCCCGGGCGTCGGACTCGGCTCGCAGCGCCAGTTCCTTGCAGCCGCCACCGGCCGGGATCACACCGACACCGACCTCCACCAGACCCAGGTAGCTCTCCAGTGCGGCGACGACGCGATCGCAGTGGAGCACGAATTCGCAGCCCCCCCCCAGGGCCAGGCCGTTGACCGCAGCGACCGTCGGCACCGGGGCATGCTTGAGCGCCATGCTGGCGGCCTGGATCCGGTCGATCAGCGACGCGATCTCGTCCTGCCTGCCCTCATCGAGCAGGCCGAGGATCTGTTCCAGGTTTGCGCCGACGCTGAAGGGCGCTTCCGGTTGCAGGATCACCAGCGCGTTGAAATCGTCTTCCGCGACCTCCACCGCCCGGAGCACACCAGACAATACCGCCCCGTCGATGGCGTGCATCCGGGTCCGGAACTCGAGAACGGCCAGCTTCCCGGGTGCGGACCAGAGATGCACCGCCTCGTCCTCGTACACCGTGGGTTTTTGCGGTTTCGGCTCACCGATGAGGATCTCGTGCACCTCCTGACGCCGGTAGACGGGATGGGATGATCTGGGCTTCTGCGCCGAGATGGCGGGTGACCAGGATCCCTCACCGTCGTGGACCCCCGTGCGTTCGGGGTCGGTCACCCAGTCGGGCAGCGGAACGTCCGACATGGCGTCCCCGATCTCGATGCGATCCCTGAGTTCCCGCACAATGCGTTGCCAGCCCACGGTCTGCCAGATCTCGAACGGGCCCATCGTCCAGCCAAACCCCCAGCGCATTGCCAGGTCGACGTCACGGGCGCACGCCGCAATCTCCCTCAGGTGCCAGGCACAGAAATGGAACAGATCGAGAAACGACGCGTGCAGAAACGCCGCCTGCGGGTGGTCGTACCGAATCAGCGCATGGTATTTGGCCAGCGGATCCCGCAGCTTGAGGATCTCTCGCACTTGATCGTCCAGTGCCGAACGCACGGGTCGGTATGCCATCGTTTCCGGGTCGAACACCTCGATGACGCGGCCCTGCTTGCGATAGACCCCGGCGCCCGACTTCTGACCCACCGCGCCACGGTCGACCAGCGTGTTCATCCAGTCCGGGAGGCGGTAGTGTGACAACCAGGGATCGTCGGTGACGGTGGCGGCCAGGTTGCCGACCACATGGGCCATCACGTCGAGACCGACCACATCGGCGGTCCGATAGGTGGCACTCTTCGGGCGACCGATCCCCGGCCCGGTCAGCCTGTCGACCAGATCGAGGTCCAGCCCGGCCTGCCCGGCGTTGTACATCACCGAGAGCATCGAAAACACACCCACCCGGTTGCCCACGAAACCCGCCGTGTCGCGGGCCCGTATGACCCCCTTGCCGAGGACCGTGGTCGCAAAACCCTCCAGGCGATCCGTCACGTCGGCTTCGACACCTTCGTTCGGAATCAGCTCCAGCAGGTGCATGTAGCGCGGCGGGTTGAAGAAGTGCATCCCGCAGAATCGTCCCCGCAATTCGGCGGGCAGCCCTTCGGCCAGCGTCCGGATCGGGATCCCCGAGGTATTCGTCACCAGGATGGCCCGCTCCGGGAGATAGGGGGCAACCCGGGCGTACAGATCGAGTTTCAGGTCCGACCGCTCGGCGATCGCTTCGATCACCAGGTCGCAATCGCGAAGCGACTCGAGGTCGTCCTCGTAGTTCGCGCAGCGGATACGTTTCGCCATGCCTGGCTCGGCGAGAGGCGCCGGTTTGAGTTTGCCCAACGCCGTCACCGCAGCACGGGCACCGGCATTTCGGTCCTTTTCGTCGGCGGGCAGTTCGAACAGCGTCACCGCGATCCCGGCGTTCGCCAGGTGCGCCGCGATCTGCGCCCCCATGACACCCGCGCCCAGCACCGCCGTGCGGCGGAAATGTCGCCGGCCGTCGAGCGTTCCGCGCATCGGTCTTTCGGTTATCCCGGCCCCCGTGTTCGGTCGACTCGGCATCACGACCCTCCGTCGGCCACGGATCCGGAAAGGTCTCCCGATCTCGCGCGAAGCGCAACGCGCCGGATCGCACCGGCGGGGGGGCGTTTGCCGGTTCCGGTCCTCGACGCCGCGGTTTCGAAGCTATCCACGGCCACGGCTTCCCGCGTTGCCAAGATGGCCTCACGAACCAGTGTCGCTTCGTCTTCGCGGATCACCCCGTCCCGGACCGCCTCGGTCAGCCACGCCTCGTCCGCGCCCGGGCGCCAGCCGGCGATCCGGAGCCGCGTCTCGATTCCAGCGGCCTTGACGACCTTGAGCAGCGCCGACTCGACGCGACCCTGGACATCATGCCCATCCGTGGAGACATACAGGCCCCGCGTCAGGCGGTCTCGGGCTTCGGACGGTTCGAGGACCAGCTCGGCGACCTCGCGAACGAGTTCGTCATCGGGCGCGCGCTGCAATCTGCCCAGCGGAAACACGATGCCGCGAAGCAGCGTTCCCAGCCAGCGCACGGGAAAGTTTCGCAGGACCCCGTCCAGCGCGTCCTCGGCCTGTTGCAAGGTCCGCGTTGCGACCCAGCGAACGAGCGGCAGGTCCTCGGCCGGTCTGCCCTGCTCCTCGAACCGCTTGAGCGCGGCGGAGCACAGGAACATGGCACCCAGGGTGTCGGCGAATCGCCCCGAGAGCGCCTCCTTTCGTTTCAACGCGCCACCGAGCACCAGCAGCGCGATATCCGAGGTAAACGCGAACATCGCGCTCAGCCGTCCCAGACGCCGGAAGTACCCCGTGGTGGGGCCGGTGTCGGGGGCCGGCGCGAACCGTCCCGCGCTCATCCCATAGACCAGGGCACGGACGCCGTTGGACAACGTATAGCCCAGGTGTGCGAACAACGCCGCATCGAAACGCTTCAGGGCCGCCTCCCGGTCGTCCAGCGCGGCCGCCTCGATCTCTTCGCGCAGATAGGGGTGACATCGTAGCGCCCCTTGACCGAAGATGATCAGGCTGCGGGTCAGGATGTTTGCACCCTCCACGGTGATGGTCACTGGCACCGATCCGTAACCGCCGGCCATGTGGTTGGAGGGGCCCCTGCAGATGCCTCGTCCGCCGTGGATGTCCATCGCATCGTTCATCGCGGTTCGCATCGCCTCGGTGTTCTGATACTTGACGATCGCGGACACCACCGAGGGCCGCTCCCCCGCATCGAGCGCAGCCGTGGTCAGGTTTCTCGCGGCGTCGGTCATGTAGGCGAGACCGGCGATGCGAGCCAGGGCCTCCTGAACCCCCTCGAACCGGCCGATCGGCAGATTGAACTGGGTGCGGACACGGGCATAGGCGCCGGTTGTCCTCGCGGCCATCTTGGTCGCACCCGTAGCCAGCGCCGGCAGCGAAATGCCACGACCCACCGACAGGGACTCCATCAGCATCCGCCAACCGCGGCCGATGTTTTCCGGACCTCCGATCACCCAGTCCAGCGGTACGAAGACGTCTCTGCCCAGGACGGGACCGTTCTGGAAGACCAGGTCCATCGGGTAGTGCCGCCTGCCGATGGTCACACCCGGGGTATCGGCGGGAATCAGGGCGCAGGTGATGCCAAGATCTTCGGCGCCGCCCAGCAGGCCGTCCGGGTCTCGAACGCGGAAGGCCAGTCCGACAACGGTGGCGACCGGGGCGAGGGTGATGTAGCGCTTGTCCCAGTTGACCCGCATCCCCAGAACCTCCCGGCCCTCGTGGATCTCGCGGCACACGATCCCCGTGTCCGGAATCGACGCCGCATCTGAACCTGCCGTCGGGCCGGTGAGCGCGAAACAAGGGATTTCCGCTCCCCTGGCGAGCCGCGGCAGGTAGTGGTCCTTCTGGGCCTCGGTACCGTAATGCAGCAGTAATTCCGCCGGGCCGAGCGAATTGGGTACCATGACGGTGACGGCGGCCGAACCGCTGCGCGCCGCGATCTTCATCACGATCGCGGAATGTGCCGTCGCCGAGAAACCCTTGCCGCCGTAATCACGCGGGATTACCAGACCGAAGAAGCCGTTGTCCTTGAGGAAACGCCACGCCTCGGCGGGCAGGTCCCGCAGTTCGGTTGTGATCCGCCAGTCGTCGAGCATGGCGCAGAATTCGTTTGTCGGACCGTCGAGAAACGCCTGTTCCTCCGGTGTGAGCGAAGCCGCAGGCGTATCCAGCAGATCTTGCCAGTGCGGATTGCCGCGAAACAGCGCCGCCTCCCACCATACGCCACCCGCGTCGATCGCCTCGCGTTCGGTTTCCGACATCGGCGGCAGGACCTGGCGGATGTAGGAGAGCAGGGGTGCCCCGAGGACGCGCCGGCGGATCCAGGACACGTTCGGCGCCGCCAGGAATACCAGCCAAAGGCCCCACAGGACCGCGCCCGTGACCGGCGACAGGCCGCCGGCAAGACCCGCCAGCGCGAGCGCGGCCGCGGTCAGAATGCTCCATGCGGCGAACCGGAGCCGGAGTCGGGCGATCGCCAGGAGCGCCCCACCGAAAGTCGCCAGTGCGATGATCCAGGTCATTACTGCTTCTCCTCAGTTCAGTGGCGCGAGCGTCGTCTCCGACGTCTACTTAGGCGATTTCTGTCAAATGACATACCATCCTGCTTGTCTTTTCGTCCGTCCTCTGTGTTGCGACAACCGTTCCATAGTTCGACTATGCGCCTGATGTCGCGCCTTGATGACGAACGAAAATCCGGCGCAATCTGGTATGCCATTTTCCGGCAATCGCCTTATACAGGCCGATAGCGCCCTCACCGGTGCCTGGTCCGATCCCCGGCCGGGTCACGACCGTTGTGCCGCCGGTCGTGGGAACCCCGGCATCAGGCCTGGACCCGATCAATCCCGCCACCCGGCGTCGTGGATCCAGGGCCGGCGCGCATGCCCGCCGCGAGGAAATCCGTCATACGACGCACCAGCTCACCGATGTCCGGGGGATCGGCGACTCGCGAGGACGCGATGAGACGCATCATGTCGGTCCCCGCCATCATGTAGGCGAGCACGCCGACCATGAAGTGCATGCGCCAGTAAAGTTCCACTGGCGATACCTGCGGAAGCGCCTTCGCGAAAGCCTGTTTGAATTGATCGATCACCGGTTCGTACATGGCCCGCATGGCGGTCTGCATCGTCCCGCTGGGCTCGGTATAGGACCGCCCGAGCAGGCGGATGAATACCGCGCCACCCGAACCCGCATCCCGCGCCATCTCCAGCGGCGGAGCCACGAACGCCGCGATCAGGGCCTCCAGCGATGGTTCCGACCCGTCATCGGCCGATTCCAGTCGCTCCAGCCGGGACAGGCGCTCCCGGTTCATCGGGATGATGCGACGTCGGAATACCAGATCGATGAGGGCCTCCTTGGATCCAAAGTGGTAGTTCACCGCCGCCAGATTGACCCCGGCACGCGAGGTGATGGCGCGTAGCGAAGTGGCGGCAAAGCCCTGTTCGGCAAACAGCGTCTCGGCGGCATCCAGGATGATGGTCTTGGTTTCGTGCGTCATGAACGAAAAGTAGTTCAAACGTTCGTTTGTATCAACCGTATGAATACTGGGACACCGGTTTCCGTGAATCGGTTCACGGCCCCGCCTCATCGTTGCTGCAGCCATGATCTTTGCTATAGTCGCGTCCTTACCCGCCTTCCGGCGGGCGCCTGGCACCCCTCCGTATCCGGAAACCGAGGAACCCCATGAAGCTGCTGATCACCCTCGCCGTTGCCCTCCTGACCACTTCGACGCTTTCGCTGTCCCTGATCGGAGACGCGGAGGCCAAGCGCCTCGGTGGAGGCCGCTCCTTCGGCGGCAAGGCCCCCTATTCGTCACCCTACAAACGCACGACCCCCGCGAAGCCAGCGGCGCCGAACCCGGCGCAGCAGAAGAACGCCGGTGTCCGGCAATCGCTCTCACAACGCGGAGGACTGATGGGCATGCTGGGCGGATTGGCCCTCGGGGGGCTGCTCGGCGCCCTGTTCTTCGGCGGCGCTTTTGAGGGCATCAACTTCTTTGACATCCTGATCTTCGGGGTGATTGGCTTTGTGGTCTACAAACTGCTGACCTCGCAGCGACGTGCAGCCCCGTCAGCCGTCGGTGCGCCGGGCAGTGTGCCTCCGCCTCCCGGCGACGAAGGTGGGCAGGACGCGGCCTTTCGACGAGAGTCCGGTACCGCGATCCCCCGTGGGTTCGATACCGACCTGTTGTTCAAGGGTGGCGGCACGAGCACGACGACCGGCACGCGCCCGGCTGGATTCGATGAGAGCACGTTCATACAGGGCGCGGAACGGGCCTATCGACAACTGCAGGATGCCTGGGATGAGGGCGACCTGGAAGCCTTGAGGAAGCTGACAACCGGGGCGGTCTTTACTGAACTCAGCGCCCAGCTCGCGACCCGACACGGACGCAACCGGACCGAGATCCAGGAGATCCGAAGCGAACTGCTGGACGTGCAGGACAGCGGGGACCAGTGGGAAGCGACCGTTCTGTTCGACGTGCAGATGCGTGAGGTGGACGAGGACAACCTGTTCGGTTCCACACCCACGCGGGTCCGCGAGGTATGGCACTTCGTTCGCTCGACCGACCATGAAGCACCGACCTGGTTTCTGGACGGTATCCAGCAGGTCGAGGGATAGACCAGCGGCATCGGCCGGGCCACATCAACCCACAGGGTTACGTCCTGGTGCTGAGGCCCTGCCCGCGATGATCGGCGATCAGCGTATATTGGCGGAGATTCGGGGCCAGACCACCTTTGCCTGATAATCCAGCGGGCTGCGGCCGCTAAGGCGATTTCTGTCAAATGACATCCCATCCTGCTTGTCTTTGTCGTCCGTCCTCTGTGTTGCGACAACCGTTCCATCGTTCGACGATGCGCCTGTTGTCGCGTCTTGATGACGAACGATCCCGGC
Source organism: Gammaproteobacteria bacterium (assembly GCA_022340215.1). Lineage (NCBI taxonomy): Bacteria > Pseudomonadati > Pseudomonadota > Gammaproteobacteria > Gammaproteobacteria bacterium. The sequence continues at coordinate 109 of JAJDOJ010000076.1, read as the reverse complement.
GCGGCGCTGTCCCTGCTTTGCTTGGGCACCGGTCTTGGGCTTCCTGCCCAAGCCGTTCACTGCTTCGCAGCTCACCCGGCGCGATCCGGTCTGTCATTTTCCGGCAATC